>CAMRBQ010000042.1 GCA_947040495.1 uncultured Spirochaetia bacterium | reverse complement strand
AAAGAGCCCATATCTGTTTTATTATCAGCTTCTGTATAATAAATATTTGCAAGAGTGTAGTGGGCATCAGCATTGTTCTTTTCAATTTTTATGACACTTTGTAGTATATTCATAGCCTTGCCATTTTCTCCATCATTGATGAGCCTTTTTGCTTCGCCAATATAAACCCAAGATGGTTCAGATATTGTATATGTATATTGAGCCAAAAGTGCAAATGTGCTCAGTATAAATGCTATGGTAGATATAAACACTATTTTCATATTCAGTCCATTTTGTTTGTAAAATTAAATAAAAATTATAGTACAATATGTATCGGTATTTTGAGAATAATCATAATATTTTATTTTTATATTATAAACCTAACAAAGTACGAAATTGTTATATTTTAATTTATTATAAAAAAACATTGACATTGGGAATTAAATAGTTACCCTTAGCACTAATGGTGTGGGGTAAAATAATTACATCTTTATTGGTTTTGTTCTATTTTAAGTCATACTTTTGAAATTATAAGGAGTGCTATTATGAAAAAGAATGTTTTGTTTGTTATGTCGCTTTTGCATTTGTGCTATTCTCATGTTCTAATAAGAACTTAGATCCAACAGAGGAACAGCAAGAAATCCAAACTGATTTGAATATTACTATAGGTTATCTTAATGATGACTTTAGTTCTAGTAAAGCACCTACAGACATTATTGCTCTAAAATATGAGGGAATACCCGAAGGTTTTGATATGATAACTCAAACATTAGACAATAGTGATACAAGAGTGATTTTGCTTGATAACAAAAGCCAATCTACAGCCGCTTATGATTATAAAAAAGATACAGATTTTTCTTATAGTGCATATATGCATAGAGAAGAAACTAAAACTTGGGTACTATAACACCATATCGAGAAAATACAAAAGATTTTGATATTTTATGGACTCTAAAAGATGGCACAAAAGAAGGTTTTCCAAATATAGACTATACAAATTTATCTAGATATTATATTCCATTTGCAGATTTAGATGATGATTTAAATTATAAAGTAAAAGTTATTACGCTTAGCTTAAATATTTCAGATGCTATTAATACTTGTGTAACATCGAGTAGTACTTTAAAATACTATAGTATACTTGATCATAATCTGGGTATGGCTAAACGTGGTGGTTTCTGGCAAGGTTTTCTTTGGATTTTGGGTGGGGTTGTTACTATAGTGGCTGTAGCAGTAGTTCCTATCCTTATCCCTGCTTTATTTAGTGCTTAGGGACTGGGGGGGCAGGTATTTTTACAGGGCTTATTTCTATTATTGTTGTCTCTGTTATGTTAGCAAATCCGGGTAATGCTGAGGCTGCACAAAAAGGTATTGATGAAAAAGATTAATTAATTGAATATTCTGGTGAAAAAATAATAAACATTAAATACAATGGAGTAAATATTGTTCCAAACGAAGAGTATAACTTTTTTGATTATAATACAGATGAATTAACTTTTTATATAAAAGCTCCAGAAAATATAATCAATAGTTTTGATTTAAGACTTCTTGTAGAAGATGAAAATATTGATTATAATAATCAAGGCGATGTTTATGACTTAGTAAGTTTTTTTACTAACATTCTTGATTTGACATTTAAATATGGTGCAGATGGAGAAAATATTCATACAGGTGGTTATTGGTATGGGTATACTTATTACCCAATGCTAAATAATGAATTAAATTTTTTAGATAATTTTAATTTAATCCCTAAAGATGTTAATAAATTAATTATAAATAAAGAACTTTTATTAGAGAATGAGCTCCGAAATATTTATTTGTTATTTGATATCCACGATGAAGGAGTTATAATTAATGGAGTATTAACTAATGAAATAAAATTTTATATTAAGAATAACAAATAAATGAAAACTAAAAAAATATATTGTTTTAGTGTTATCAATAATATTAAGGCAATATATTTTTATCTAGGATAATCAAATGAAAAAAATTACATTAATGTTAATAGTCATATTTTTATTTTCGCTCAATTTGAGACAATGCTCAGCGTTTCTGTTATTGGTCATTTTACTCTTCCAACCCCGGTAAATGATACATATATACCATCAAAAACTAGTGGATATTCCGTAGGTTATGATACTGACACGACTGTTCAAGATGGTAATACTAGGTTTAATTTAGAAACTGCTGTTGCCGTAAATACAGAAATAGGATACTCTTTTGCCATAACAAATGCTGCTGTATTAAAAAGTTTTAGTGTACTTGCTGATATTGCATACTATATGCAAAACTTTGGCGTTCAATACAATATAACAGACGGTGGAGTATTTGTAGATCAATTTTATTTTCATACATTAAGTCTTGGAACTATGTTTAGATTTAATTTTGTTCGTTCAGTCCCTGATATCCCCGCTTCTTTTGGAATAGGCTATGGAGTACGTATTCCATTTTCTGCAAATAGAACAATTGTTAATAGTGGGGATAAAGAAAAACTAAACTTGTCATATAATAATATAAGGTCGTTATTTTTTAATGATGTTATTTTGTATGGAAAAATGGCTTTTGATGTATATTATTATTTTACAAAGAATTTTGCTTTTAGTCATGGAGTATATATCACATATAACCATGGTATGCAATACTACAACACAGTTACTGGTTATTCAAAACATGGGTACAGTTCTATAGATCTTGGTATATCTGTTAGTTTATATTTTGGAAGAGAAAATCCTAATAAAAAATCATAGAATATAGTGTTTTATATAACATAAAAATAATAGGGCAGACAGCCATAAAAAATTGTAAGCCCTATTATTAATTATTAAATTAGATACTTTTATTATAAATTATCTTTTCTCTATAATCTCTATCTTAGACTGTTCATCATAACCAAATACATCAGGATTATACATCTCTTCACTTTTTGTACTAGGTAATAAATACTCACCCGGAGTAGTTGCCCTTACAACATATGTAAATGTATGTACCCCCTTTCTCATTACATCGCCAAAAAGTATTACTCTATCAAGATAGTTTTCAGTATGATTAAATGAACCAAATCCTCTATTGCCACCTGTAGCCTCTGCGACCTCGCTACTTTCTGTTGCAAAAGTTGCATTCAATATACTAAATCCTGCTGCTATAGGCGAATCAAGAATAACAAATCTTCTCTCATAAGGCATAGTAACTTTAACTTGAACTTTATAACTTTGTCCTTGGATAAATTTATTGTCTTCAATTTTTTCTCCGTCCATAGTAGTAAATGTTCTTTCTACTTCGATACCATTGTTGCGAGCCTTGTTCATTTCTCTTGGGGCATATGTCATTCTAAGCCCATAGTAAAGCCTGCCTTCGCCATCACGTTTTATAGATATATCTGTTTCTTCTCCACGTGGATAAAAATTATCAAGTGGCTTCGATGCTGTAACGCTATCATCATTTCTACTATTAAACGTATGTTCTAGTAATGATTTGCCTGCCACCATAATCTCAGCTTTATATTTTGGGTCTATGTTTTCATATTTTTTGAAATATTCATTCATCGCATAGAAAGCATATACATTTTCTTGTGTATTATTGTATCGTCCACCTTTTTGTGATTGTGTAAGCCAACGGATTATTTTGTCATTTAAATCATCGTCATAGTCTGCTTTGAGCAAAGAAATCAATCCAACAGATGTATCACGAACAGATGAACTATGTATCCAATACAGTTCTTCATATTCAGGATCAGTTTCATAATGAGCTGTTGTTGCATCTTCTTTGAGTGTATTCAACATCATTGTATGTATATCGTCCATAGATTTTTTATCATAATTTGCATAAGCCATAGCTTCTAATAGATTTGCAAGGGCATAGAAAGGCATTAGATTACGCTCTTTATAAAGCCTTGCTATTAACTGTTTGTCTGCCTTGCCACCCATAGCAAGAAGACTGGCTGTGAATGCTAGGTTTGATGTATTAATATAATCAGCTGTATAAAGTGGGGTAGTGCTATATTTTCCTTTTGCCTGTTCGGATAAATATTTAAGTGCCTTATCTATAACACTTTGCTCTACATCATATCCATTTTCTTTTGCTTTAAGCAAGACAAATGTTGCATATGTTGTAAGCCAAGGCGATACCCATGTTTTGCTTGTCCAGTATGAAAAACCACCATTGCTATTTTGGTAATTTTTAGCGTCAACCAATACAGTCTTCACAAGACTATCAAGATATTCTTCAGTATATTCAGTTAGCTTCATATCGATGATTAATTTTTTGCTTGTAACAATAGGGTATATCTTTGACATTTTCTGTTCAAGACAACCATATGGATATTGTATAAGATAATCAAGACCGCCTGTCAGTTCACTGAAAGCAGATGGAGAAAGGTATCCCATAATATCACCTGTATCCTGATATACTTCATTAGTATTAGGTATTATTATTTTTTGATTTATTTCATCTTCTGTTGTGCTTCCAAACAATGCAACAGCCTCGGTTGTGCGTGGGGTTTTTACGATAATATTTTTTTCAATACCATCTGTAAACTCGCCACCCTTTGCGGCAATTTTTATATTCGCAACTCCTTTATTATTTGCTTTAAATTTAAATCTTACATCCTCAAAACTTCCGCCTTTGATAGTAACTACCTTTTCTGGATTTTCTATATCTATATTTTTTCCCTCAGCTGCTATAGTTACTTTTAAATCTTTACCAGAATAGTTATAAACAGTAGCACCAGCATAAAACTCATCATCTATCATAGCAAATTCTGGGATAGTTTCGCTTACCATTAGATTTTTCTTGACAACGATTATATCATCGTTTGCACCAAAATATTCACCTTTATCTACAGCTGTAGCCATGATGCGGAAGCTTGTTAGATTATCAGGTAGATTAAATGATACACTAGCCATTCCATTAGAATCTGTTTTTAATTGTCCTTTATAGAATGCAGTGGAAAGGAAGTTTTTTCTAAATGAAAATATATCCATATTTATAGCTTCTTTATTAGCAGACATACTAGAATCCATAGCTAGTTCGCCATCGCCACCTGCATTTTGTCCTTTTTCACCATAATTACGCTGTCCAATAATATGTAGTCTAGTATCCGATGTTTCTACACTAAGAGGTCTATTGCCATAGAAATATGAGAACCAATTTGGTGTGGAATATCCGATAAGGTTTAGCACCCCAATATCAGCAACAGCTACCATAATCTCACTTTCAACAGGGCTGCCATCTTGCTTGGTAACTTTGAAGTCGACACTCATAGCCTCACCAGGTTCTCTTTGTTCATGGCTTTTGGTTATCTCTACATTTAATAATTTTTCTTTTGGGCTAACACTTATAGGTGCATAGCCAATTTTGAATGAAGGCTTGCCTAAGTCTTCTGTTTCATTTGTGTAATTTTGATTCTCTACACGACCTTTAATTAGAGTAACACCTACATATACATTTGGCAAATATTCATTTTTTATAGGAACATGTATTATTACAGAAGAGCCGCGAACATTTGTTACATATGTTTCTAATACATACTCTCGTTCGACAGTTATAAATGCTGTTGCTTCTTCATATGGCGATTTTGCTAATATCTTAGCTGTTTCACCAGGCTCATAGTTATCTTTTTCAACAATAAGCTCTAGTAAATCATCATCGAACATAGCCCAAGGACTATATCCTCCACCTATGACATACATATATTCTTCGGCTAAGACACCTCTTTTTTGACTATCAACGCCGCTAATACTCATTGTATATTGACCTGTATGCTCGGGGGTGAACATATATTCAAAATTTTCATCTGTACCTTTTGTAGTGATGTCAATTTCAGCAACAGTTTCTTTGATTTCTTCTGAATACCATTTGACACGACCACCGCTAAGCGATTTTTTTACAGATTCCCAATATGTTCTAACTATTTTTAGTTTTCCTTCTTTGCCTGCGAGTCTATTTCCCTCACTATCGGCTGCTATAATTTCTATCGTTGTAGGTTCATCTTTTTCAATAAAATAGCCGCCTCTTTTTATTCCAAAATAGAAATCACTGCCATGTACTAATATAGTTTTTCTTGAACTGACTCGCTGAGAATCTTCTCCTTCTACAGTAGCTTCTACATTAATAAAAGCCGAATGTATATCTCTATCGCTAGATATTCGAGGGCTTATAAAATACTCCCCTTTATCATCCAGAGTGGCACTACCTTTTGCTATGGCTCTAGAATATTGATTATAATAGTCATCTCCATACCACATCAAAGGAGTAAATCTAAATCCTGGATTATTTGGTGGGTTATAAAAATTTTCTCTCATAGTGATATTGTATTGTACAGGTTTTTCTGTCATAGGCTCGCCAAAGAGATACCAGCCGCTCATCCTGATAGGCATATCATCATTTAAAACATAGCCTTTATCTTCAACCCAAATTCTACTTTCAAATTCAACAGGTTTGAACTCTTCTACTCTAAAACTTTGGGACATAGATAATGATTCTGCTTCTACTCTAACTGAATAATAACCAGTTGGACTATCACTAGGGATAGTAGTGTCTATCAAAAATGAACCATATTCATTGACAGAGGCTCTACCAGAATCTATTTTTTTATTTCTAGAATCATATATTTCATAAGCTACATTTTGTGAAAAAAGTTTTGCTACTTGCCAGCTGCCATTTATGTTTTCTCTTACAATACCTTTTATATGTACTTTTTCACTTGGTTTATATAGTCCTCTTTCTGTAAACATTGTACCACTATATTTTGGGTAATTCTGATAATAATCATATGATATATCCATTCGCCAAGGGTCGATTCCAATACCCCAATCGCTATTTATAAATGCTATATCATCATTACTTTTTACTATAGCCCATTGCCTTGGGGTCTCCCATCTTCCACCACGTTTTATACCTAATGTATACCAACCTTTTGTTATGGCTATACCATTTTTATCAGTTGTTGTTCTATCTAATATTATGTTATTATCATCTCTTATTTCGACTATAGCATTTTGTATCGGCTTGCCTGTTTTTAATTCTGTTACAAATATAGTATTTGATTCTGCCGAAAATTTGCCCGTTATACCTAAGTCTGTTACTTGAACATAAGTATTATACTCTTTGTCATAGTTGCCTTCATAGCCTGTTTCTGT
This sequence comes from uncultured Spirochaetia bacterium, assembly GCA_947040495.1. Lineage (GTDB taxonomy): Bacteria > Spirochaetota > Brachyspiria > Brachyspirales > Brachyspiraceae > CAMRBQ01. The sequence goes on along the minus strand of CAMRBQ010000042.1, from coordinate 9,507 downwards.
TTCAAATGCCAATGCCAAAAGCCCATACTTTTCATCATGTTCTAAATAGTTTTCTAAGTATAAAGGGACTATTTCATATTGATTTGTTGTAGTAGTAATTTCTAATGTAGATGTTTGATTATATTCTAGTAGACTTTTATATGTATTTTTATAATTGTCATCTACTGAATATTTATATCGACTGAGCATTATAAATGGTACAATCTGCTCTTCTGTTAGATGTTTTGATTTTACAGTTATAGGATTTGGATTTATTGCTGTAATAGGTAGTTTTTTACCTTCATATGCCTCGACAATCCCATTGCCACTTGGTATATATACATTAGCATTATATGCCCCAATAGATAAATTTACTATTACATCTTTGTCTAATTCTTGCTCAAATACATCTTTTAAGCCTTTTTTTATTGTGATGATATAGTCGGTATCTGCATTAAGTTTTAATTCTCTCAAAGAAAAAGATTTTCTAGGATAGCTACTAAGCTCATCTTCGGTTGGCATTTGTACGGGTGGTTGTATATCTATACTTTTATAAAAATCTGTCGCTCTTATTGCTGTAGTAAACTCAATATTCGGTGATTCTGGGTAGAAATCAGCCGTTACACTTTGATTTATTTTTCCTGTATAGCGTATTTCTTTATGTGTTTCAAAAGAAAATCTTGAAATCACATTATTATTATTTGAAAAATCTATTATAGCTACTTCAATTTCTGTATCTTTTTGAAAAGATTTAGTCGGTGTTAGCACAAATACATTATCATATTCATTTGACTGTTCATTAAAAATAGCACGAGATACATATATATCAATTTCTTTTTTTTTGTCTTTGGTTAATTTTTCTATTGTATATTTAACGTTTCTCTCACTTTCAGTAATTGAAACCATATTTCTAACTGTTTGTATATCAAATGCTACATTAAATTCTAATACAATATCAGGTTTTATTGAAACATTATCAGAACCATTGTACGGAGTATATCTATTTATCCTTGGCAAAATTGTTTTAAATTGCCATATATAATCTTCATCTAATTCATTGCCTGAAAGAGATTTTATTCCTTTTTTTATTGTAACTTCCATAGAAGTCATCGGTGGCAGTTTTTCTTCGAGAAAAAAGCCTAGTGTTTTTGTATCTAGCCATCGATACTGCCCTTTGATAGGTATATTAAAATCAAAATATTCTGTATTGACATCCTTTACAGATTCTATTGCTATCATATCTTCTGAAAATTTCACAGTAATAGCATCATAATCACTAGTATATCTGGTTTGTCCTGTGGGGCTAGTTCTATCTATCGTTAAATCTGTATCTTGCGAAAATACAGTTGGTATGCATATTAGAAATGTTGTAATTAATACCAAAATTTTAGAGAATATTTTCATAATTTAAAGCTCCTAATTATTCAGTTCACAATAGTGATATTATAACAATCTATATGTTTTTATGCAAATTGAAAAAATATTTATAAAACAGAATTAATTTAGAGAATAGTGATTTAATATTTGAAAATTTTGACTTTATATTTAAAAATGGTTATAATGGATACAAGTATTTCGTACGGAGGATTAAATAGATGAATTTATATATGATGGGTACTGTGTTTGTTATTATTATTATTGCATTCTTTATTTTCCTAAGATTTTTTCCTATAGGTCTTTGGATTACAGCACTTTTTTCTGGAGTACATATAGGTATAATATCACTTTTTACTATGAGGCTAAGACGTGTTCCGCCAGCTCTCATTGTATTAAATCAAATTAAATTATGGAAAGCGGGTCTTAAAGTGGAAACAAATAAACTTGAAGCCCATTATCTTGCAGGTGGCAATCCGACAACTGTCTCTGATGCATTGATAGCGGCAGATAAGGCTTCTTTGGAGCTGGATTTTGAAAAGGCTGCTGCAATTGACCTTGCGGGTAGAGATTTACTTGATGCGGTGAGAACTTCTATTTCTCCACGTGTGATTGGGACTCCACTTATAGCAGCTGTTGCTAAAGATGGCATTCAGGTCAAAGCTACAGCACGTGTTACTGTTAGAACAAATATTAATAGACTCGTTGGTGGTGCTGGCGAAGAAACTATTATTGCACGAGTTGGTGAAGGTATTGTAACAACTATTGGTAGTTCTTCTTCTCATAAAGATGTACTTGAAAACCCTGACAGAATATCACAAATGGTATTAAGTAAAGGGCTTGATTCTGGTACTGCTTTTGAGATACTTTCAATTGATATTGCTGATGTTGATGTTGGTACTAACATTGGTGCTTTCTTACAGATAGACCAAGCAGAGGCTGATAAGAAGATTGCTCAAGCTAAGGCTGAAGAGCGTCGAGTTATGGCTATTGCACAAGAGCAAGAAATGAAAGCGAGAGTAGAAGAGATGAGAGCACTTGTTGTTGAGGCAGAGGCGAAAGTCCCTCTTGCTATAGCAGCAGCATTGGCTAAAGGAAATATCGGTGTCCTTGATTATTATAATATGCAAAATGTTATAGCTGATACAGATATGAGAAATAATATATCTGGTGGTGGTGATGGGAAGTCAAAAAAATAAATAAAAATATTATATAAAATTAACAGGATAGGGTATGTTTATATGCTCTATCCGTTTTTTATGTTATTATTCGTTATATATTATTATGTTATGAAAAATTTATTTACAGCAATATTAATTTTTATCTTACCACTCGTAAGTTTATATTCCAATGTGGATTTAATACAACCTCTATTTGAAAAATCGATTGACTATTATAATAATGGGGATATAGAACGAAGCTTAGATATATATGAAAAATTTATACATTCTGGTATAAACTCAGGTATTATTTATTATAATATTGGAAATATCTATATGGATAGACATGAATATGCGAAGTCTATTTTATATTATGAAAAATCACTTAGGCTATTAGGATATGATAAGGATTTACTTAATAACATTAGCCTTGCATATCAAAGCGTTGGTAATGACGAGGCTTATACAAAATCTAATATAAAGTATTTTCATATATTTAATACTGTTTATATAATCAGTATGTTTTTAATTTTAATTTCTAGTATGTTGTTTTTTGTTGGAATTGTATTTCGTATATTTAAAATTTTATTTTGCAAAAAAAATATTTTAATTTTATCGCTTTTAATATTTGGCTTATCATGTACAATGCATTTCTATTCAAAATCAGTTGTGTTTAAAAATTATATAATAGTACAAAATAATAATGCCTATGTTCGAGATGGCAAAATCGAAAATGCTAAAAATATTTATGTATTAAAATTTGGAGAAAAATTACTCATTGAAGAAAAACATGAAAATTGGTATTATGTTAGACTTCCATTTGGTAATTATGGATGGGTTAGACATGAGGATGCAAAATCTATATTGTAAAAAAGTTATGCACAAAAGCTTAGGGGTACATCATGGGAAAACATAAAAAAAAGATTCAGATTATTGTAGGGATATTGGTAAGTGTATTATCTATTTATTTTGTATTTCGTTCTGTAGACTTTGCTGTTGTATTTGAAAGCATAAGAAATTTAAATGTTACTTATGTTGTTATTTATATAATTATTACAAGTAGCATCCTTTCTATTAGGGCATTACGTTGGGAGATGTTTATCCCAATAAAAAAGAATATACGTAAATCTTCCATAATAGCGGCTACATATATCGGTTATATGGCAAATAATGTATTGCCTGCAAAATTAGGGGAGGTTGTTAGGGTATATATTCTTGGTGAAAAAGAAGGTGTAAAAAAGACAGTTATACTTGCTAGTGTTGTAACAGAGAGGCTTTTTGACCTTATAACTGCTGTTATCATGTTGTTCATTTCTATACTTTTTATTCCAAATCTTCCAAAGGAAGTTTATTATACAGCTATTGTTTTATTTATAATATCAATAATAGGTGTTTGTTTTCTTGTGTTTTTATCATTTAAAAGAGAGAGAGCATTAAAGATAATTAGATTTTTTTTAAGGGTATTCCCAGAAAAAATTGCCGAAAAAATCGAGCATTTTATTATTAGCTTTGTAAGTGGTATTGGTGTAAAGGCTGATATGAAAAGCATTATAAAAATAATATCTTATACAATAGTATATTGGAGTTTGCAAGTGTTTTCTGCTTGGATATTACTTAGAGCATTTTCTCTTGATGTATCATATGCGGGTGCTTTATTTGTAGTCGTCATAACAGGATTTGGTTTTGCAATACCGTCAGCCCCTACAGGTATAGGTCCCATAGAAGCTGCCGCTATATTTGCTTTATCGGTGCTTTCAGTAAGTTATAATGTTGCAGCATCTTATGCCATACTTTCACATGTTATTTCTATTGTAACAATAACATTGCTTGGTTTATTAGCTATGCTTATAACAGGTGTTGATATTAGAAAAGCTATTGAACATAATAAAAAATAAAACGGAATATAAAATATTTTCTATTAGTTTTTTAACTTAGTCTAACTCTTATTTAATTTTTTCATAAGGAGATTTGGAAGTTACGCCCTTTTTTTCCTGAAGAACCATATCAATATTTTCGAGCATATTACCTATTATATCTAGCTTTGGCATATCGAAATGCTTAAGTTTTTCTGATATAACAAATATTTTAGCCTCTTTGTTTTCAATGTTTCCACAGCTTCTTGACACTAAATACTGCAAATTACTTTCTAAGGCAATGACTATTTTGTTAAGGTTTTTTATAGATATATTTCTAGTCCCAACCTCAACACCTTGTAGATATTTCCCTGATAAAGTCGCCATTTCTGCTAATTCATCGATAGTCAATTTCTTACGTTTTCTCAACATTCTAATATTAGCACCAACATTTGATAGTATAGAACCGTTATCCATAAAATAATCCTCCGATCAGTGTACATTTTATTTGCCCCTAATAATATATTATCCTATACTGTACTCTTATTGTACCGTGTATTTAAAATAACTGTTTTATATTAAAAGAACACATCTTATAAATTACTTTATTTTATTTTTTTTGTAAAAAAAAGTATTTTTTAGATATCTTAATCTAATATATTGATTTAATGGAGATTTTTTATGTATTTTTGAATGTTTTATTCAATAGATTTTAGAAAATTCATATAAAATTTTTTATATTTTTTAGATAGATTATCTCTTAATAATATTTCATTTATATAATTTTTTATTGCCTTATCATTTCCTTGTATATTAAATATTCTAATAATATTCATATCTGCCTGATTAATATAATCTTTTTGTGTTTTACAATTATTTATTAGAGCAATATATGCATTTTTAGCATTTTCTAGATCTTTTTTTTGATAGAAATAAATACCCGCTATTTTATAAAAATAGAAAGCCTTAGATTTATCATTAAGTGTATAGATTATAGTGTTCTCATTAATTGAGTATATTTCATTGTTTTCTAATGCTTTGTTGAATATTTCATAAGATTTATTAGCATCATATTGTTCAATATAGTAATTAAGGGCTTCAATTGTTGGTTTTTCATTAGTTTTTATACTTGGTAATATTTCTTTTATATTTAAGGCTTTATCCATTGATGATAAAAATTTAGATGGAGATGATGAGATTTCATCGCCAGTAGTTTTATTTAAAACTTCAGTATCTTTATCTATAAAAATAATATATGGATACCCAGTGATGCTGTATTTATCCATTATATATTTGGCATCGTCAGATGATAAAGCATTTAATTTTAGAGGGATAAATGATTTTGATTTTTTTATAATTTTTGGATTGGAAAAAACTTTTTTGTCCATATCCATACAATCTTTACTTAAGTCGGCATATATACTTATCATGATAGGCATATCTGTTTCTTCCGATTTATTGATAGCTTCATCAATTGAAAAAGTCCATTCAATAAATGGGGTAGATTCTGCTATTGTTTCATTAGTTGCAGCATAAGAGACCAATGATACACAGCTAAACATTATAATAAATATAAATTTCCTCATAATCAAATATACCTCTACATTTCTCGTTTTATTATAAATCTACTAATAATTTTTCATAAAGATCTTTATATTCTTGTGGTAGATTTTTTCTTTTTAATGCTATATTATTTATATAGTTTTTTAAACCCTCTAAATCACCATTTATATTAAAGAAATTTAGTATATTCAAATCGGCATCATAAATATAAATAGAATCATCATAATCTGCAATGATTTTTTCATATATAATTTTGGCACTTTCTAAATCACCAAGGTCATACATATATTTAGATGCTAAATTAAAGTATTTTTCAGCCAAGACATTTTTATTTATATCTGAAATATTTTCATTTCTACCATCAATATAATTTATAATTCCTTTATTTACCATATTATCAAGTATAATATATGCTTTGTCGATTTCATTTTGATCTGTATAATAATCTATAGATTCTATATTATTATCATTGCCTTTTTTTATTTCTGATATAATAGCAGGCATAGCCAATGCTTTGTCCATATAAGGAACAAACCCTGGTCCTTCAATAAAACCATTTACCCTAGTTAGAAGAGTACCATCGCTATCTATAAAAAGTATAGCAGGATATCCTTGTACATTATATTTTTCGACTAGGCTTGGTCCTTCAGCATCTACTTCTGCATTTATTTTTAATGGTATAAATGATTTCGATTTTTGTACTACATGTTTATCTACAAATGTTCTTTTATCTAGTTCCTTGCACCATCCACACCAGTCTGTGTAGAGGTCTAGCATGATAGGTTTTTTTTCTTTCTTTGCTATTTTTAAGGCATCATTAAAGTTTTTTTGCCATTCTATAGAAGATGATGAAGCGACTGCCTTTTCAGTCCCACAGCCATATATAAATATTATATTGAGCATAGCTAGTAAAAATATATTTCTTTTCATAGTATTTTATCCTAAAATGTTACTTTAATAATATAACATAAAAATAGAATAATAGTAATATATTTACTATTGTCTTCGAGTATAACATCTTGAGCTGTTGTTAAATATTTTGGGCACTAGCGAGTTAATATAAATTCACTAATGCCCAAAATGATTTTTTAACAAGTGTCGCAACCATTTTTGCTAAACAAAAAAATAATAGTTTTAAACACTAACTATAAATTAATATTAATGCCATTCTAGAAAGTCAGCAGCATTATCAATAGTAACTACTTCACAATCTGTATAAATTATAGGCTCAATCTCTTCACCATCTATTAATTTAATAATATAATCTATTGAAGTTTTACCCATTAATCTTGGCTGTTGAGCAATAGAGACATCCATAATGCCATCTAATATAGCCTGTGCCCCATTAGGTGAGCCATCAAAGCCACAAACAACTATAGAATCACCTTTATTAACAGCTTGAACGGCTTGTCCTGCCCCTTGTGCCATTTGATCATCGCAACTGAATATTGCAGCTAAATTAGGATAAGCAGTTAAGAAGTTTTCAGCTACACTCATTGATGTTCCCATATCGCCATTGCCATAATCAACAGTTACAACTTCAATGTCTGGATATTTTTTAACTGATTCCATAAAACCCTTATATCTTGCTGTTGTTGCGGCATTTCCTGCTGCACCATCAATAATTGCAACTTGACCTTTTATATTTTCACCAAACCAGTCGCCCGCTAGCATACCACCAGCATAGTTATCAGTTCCAATGTAAGCAACATAATCAGATTTTTCAGCACCTGAATCAACTAAGAATACAGAAATACCTTGAGCGGCAGCTTCATTAATAACATTTACAACTGCAGTTGCATCATTTGGAATTAAAACTAGATAATCAACGCCTTGAGCAATAAAGGCTTCAATAATGCCTATTTGTTTATCAACTTCAATTGATGAATCTGGTGCATTAGATTTAAATTTAAAACCATTTGCAGTAGCAGCTTCTTCAATAGCATCTTTGACTGCAACAAAGTAAGGATTGCCTAATTGTTTTGGAACAAAAGCAATAGTTTTGTCATTGCCAACTAAAGCCCCAGAACCACTAGATTTTTTATCGCTCTCTTTTGAACAAGATTGAAAAATACTTGCCAATACAATAAGCACTACTATAAACATCTTTTTTTTCATACAAAGCACTCTCCTATAATTTTTTTATATTGGGCAATAATACCCTATATCTTTACTTAGATGCAGCAATTTTTCTTCTTACAACATCTAAAGTAACAGCAAGAACAATTATTAAACCAACAACTATTTTGGTAAAATAACTACCAACACCAATCAATACTAAACCATTACGTATAACAGCTATAATCACAGCACCAATTAACGTTCCTAAGACGCTACCCTCACCACCTGCTTGGCTAGTACCACCAACAACAACAGCAGCAATAGATTCTAATTCATATCCTTCACCAGCGGTTGGTTGTGCCGATGTTAATCTAGAAAGATAAACTATGCCTGCGAGAGCTACACATAATGATGATACGATATATGATATCACTAATGTTTTTTCGACTTTAACCCCTGAAAGTCTTGCCGAAAGGACATTTGAACCAACAGCATAAATATGTCGTCCAGTAGATGTGTACTTTAACATCAATACCGCAATTATTCCTATAAACAAAAATATATATACTGGGAAAGGTATACCCCATGAAAATCCTTGTCCAAGGAATTTAAATGATTCTACTGATTTTACGTTTACCTGTGTTGAATTTGTAATATATAGTGTTAATCCTCTTACCATATATAAAGAGCCTAATGTCATGATAAAGGCCGGCAGCCCTACATAAGCAATCATAACACCATTTATTAAACCAATTATAGCACCGACACTAATAGCCGCTAATATGCCCATCCACATATTACCTGTTATATTTATAACCATTGCACAAATAACAGCAGATAAAGCTAAAACAGAACCTTGGCCAAGATCAATGCCGCCAGTTAAAATTACAAAAGTCATTCCAACTGCCATTATTGCATAAATTGATGCTTGTCTAAGGATGTTCATAACATTATATGAACTTAAAAAATTATCTGACATTAGTGAAAAGAATAGCACAACTATTATTAAAGGCAATAAAGCACTTATTCCTTGTGTTTTTGTGAATTTACGGTAATTTTCTTTGAATATTTTGTTTACTGTTAATGAGCTCATTATTTCCCTCCCATTGCATAATACATAATTTTTTCTTGTGTCGCGTCTTCTTTATTTAACATTTTAACAATTTCTCCTTCTCTAAAAACTGCAATTCTATCAGATACTCCAATAACTTCTGGAAGTTCTGAAGAAATAATTATTACAGAATTACCTTCATCTACCAAACTATTAATCAACTTATAAATTTCGCTTTTAGCCCCAATATCGATACCACGTGTTGGTTCATCAAAAATATAAACATCAGAACCTGCACATAGCCACTTTGCAAAAACTACTTTTTGTTGATTTCCTCCCGATAGAAATTTGACTGGATTATCAATATTTTTAGTTTTTATCTTTAAAATATCAACAAATTTATTAACAATATTTGTTTCTTTCCCTGAATTTAAAAAACCTTTTAGTTTTATTTTGTTAAGAGAAG
>CAMRBQ010000041.1 GCA_947040495.1 uncultured Spirochaetia bacterium | reverse complement strand
CTTGTTTAGTGCCACTATTTGTTTTTTAAACTCATCTGTGTAATTCTTTACTTTTCTTCCCATAATCTTTTCTCCTAATATTTTATTATATACTTTAATATTAAATTATAGTCGAATATTTTTTGTCCTAATTAGTATAGCCTATTCAATACTCAAATTGATGAACTCTTAGATGCTTTCAAGATTAAACCTTCGTTAAGTAGAAAAGGCAATCCTTGGGATAATGCTCTGGCAGAATCTTTATATAAAATATTAAAAACTAAGTGTATAAAAAATATTATATTTTCATCAAAGTGGCAATTAGAGAGAAAACTTACTGAGTATATTAATTGGTATAACAAGAAGAAGCTTCATAGTAATTTGGGATATGTTGCTCCTTTAGAGTATTAGGTGACATGTTAGAAAAGATTGACGCTAGAGGAAGTGGCTAGTTGTGGACGAATATTTTTTGTACTAAAAAGACTTGCCATTCCATATATATATGATGAATTAGAGCATAGTGAGTTTTTATAGACAAATATTTTATTTATTATAAATTTATCACAACAATAAGATTGTAAATAGGTTTTTTCTATTATATACTCATATTTAGTAGGACAAATTTAATATTACAAGTAGGTAAAATATGAATCTTGATTTTACATATTTGTTTTTGTGACTTGATGATAAAGTAAAAGATAGTTCTACAAAAATAGACAAATAATTTAAATGCAAAATACTCCATTTGAGATAAAACAAGGATTTGAAAATAAGAACTAAAATGAAAATAAAAATTAATATAAAAAGCGTGTCAAAAACTCGTGGGATAGAACCACAAATCTATGAAATAAAAAGTGATATAAGAACATTAGAAAATCTTATTACAAACCTAGTTGACATTGAAATTGACAAATATGAAAACAGCGAATTTAAGGCATTAAACCAACAAGATATTAATGAAATGCTTGAAAGTGGAAAAATATCTTTTGGTTTTAAATATAGAGAAATATTTAATTTAGAACAGGGACAGCAAAACAAAAAAATAGATAGAGATCATGCAAAAGAAATAGCCCTTCTTGCTTTCACTGACGGATTATATGTAGTATTTATAAACAAAATAAAAATTAAAAACTTATCAGATAATATAAATATAACAGAAAGCAACGAGTTAACATTAATAAGACTTACAATGTTATCAGGTAGATATTTTTAAATTTTCAAAGGGGATTACTTATGACAGAAAATGAGATATTGCATCATATCAAAAGACTTCAATACAAAAAAAATTATCAAAAGACAATAGAGTTTATTAATAACTTATCTAATGATGATAAAACTTACTTCATTATGTTAGAGTTAGCAAATGTCTATACAGATTATGCTAGAGAATTAGATTACAATGGATGTAAAAAAAATATTGGTATAGCATTTGGCATTTTTGAGAATCTTCAAAATAATCATGACGATGACAAAGTGCTATATTTTAAATGGGCACAGGCACTTAAGGTAGATAATAAAATTCGTTTATCTGTAGAGAAGTTAGAAAAAAGTTTAGCTATTGACAGTGAATATGAAGAAGCAAAAAAATTACATGAAAGATACACAACATACTTTATTCCTTATGAAATTATTGAGCATATTGATGAACTCGGTGATAATGATGAATATCAAGAAATTATTAATTATATAGAGTTACTCGATGAAAAAAATAAAAGTTATAATGTATTGAGTGAACTAGGTCGGGCTTATAATAATTTAGCCAATAATGTCGATTATGATAAAGAGTCAGAAGAAATTATTGATAAAGCAATTAATATTTTTGAAGACTTGGAAAAACATGAGCTAAGTAAAAATGATGAAGCTCTCTATTATAGATGGGGCTATGCTTATTTTGTTATAGATGATACTTCGAATGCTATAAAAATGCTTGAAAAGAGCCTTAAGATAGATAGCAAAAGTGAAAATTCTTTAGATCTTATAAAAACGATTATTAATGGAAATGATGTAGAAATTAAAAGCAAGAAAGAAATATACAAGTCGTTCATTATAAATATAATTTATGAAAATCTTTCAGATGTGAATAAAAAAATATTTGATAAATATTTAAGCCTTTTGCCTAGCTGGAGTAGAATTGATTATCATGATTTCCGTGGGTATAGAACAAAAAGTGAATATGGTAAATTGAAAGATATTGTGGTTTTTTTGTATGATTTATATGATGACCAGATTGAAAGTTTTGATTTTATGACATATTTAAAAGGTGAATTTGAATATGATTACTATCCAAACTGTGACTATATTGCCTCACTAATTTCTACAGATGAAGGTAGCCAAGTATATGACTATATAAAAAATATGATTTATAATTCTGAAAATCTTGTTGCATTAAATAATGGTATAATAGGTGGGTTAATAAAAAGTGATAGAGAAGATTCTAATACTTTAGTTATGGATTTACTCAAAGCAGCAAAACTCTCTGAAGGACTTAGGCAGTCAGTAGTAGAGCGTATAGATATAGGCACAATAGAAACATATAAATATTTTCTTGAATATATAAGAGCCGAAAAACTCGCTCGCTTCTCATCTGTCAAACGTGCATTTTTATGTTATACAGGGTTTGAATATTATATTACAGAAGCTAAGACTATAGATCAAATGGGGGAATATGTTTTTGAATGCTTACTTGATGATAAGGTAGAAGAATATCTTCAATCAGATAATGCATTAAAAATCTATATTGCTTTATATGCGAAATCTTGCCATGAATATAATGATGCTTTTAATTATGTAATTGAAAACATAACTAAAGTTGCTGACTATAAAAAAAATGCTTTCATGACATTTTTATCAAAGTCACGCAAATCTCTGTCTATAGAAATGATAAATAGCATCCTTGAAAACTCAAATGACAATCAAGTATTTATGCATTTGTCTAGTGTGAATATTGCAGAATCAGAAAACGTATCTAACGAACAAAAAAGAAAGTTTATAAATTTAGTAACAGATATAATGAGCCCACTAAAAGTCAAAGATTTCAAGAAAACTTCATTAGATGGAAAAGGTACTAGTAGTATATACTCGCATAGCTACTATAAACTTGCTTTTGAATTTGCACATAAAATTGATGACTTGTATGAAAAAGTATATCCACTTTTTGAAAAGTATTTTTATTATTATAGCTATAATGATGAGTATAATTATATTGAAGAAAAAATAAATAATCCTATAGTAAAAAACACTATAATATCTAACCTTTCAAAAAACCAAAGAGACTTTGCTTTTGGTATGCTCAAAAAAATTCAAAATATTTTAACAAAAGAAGACTATTTGAAAATAGCAAATGAATTTAAAAGCAAACGCTCTGAAGTTCGTCAAAATATTAATACATTATTAGCTAGTGCTAGTGATGATATTATATTAGCGTGTGCTAAAATGCTTTTAGAAGATAAAATTGTCGAAAAAAGAATGGGGGCAATTAGCATACTAAAAGAAGTTTATGATAGAATAAAAAATAGTGATGGCTTTATAGAATTAAAAGAAATATTAGAAAATGCAAAACTCCCAACAGAAGTAGCCCAAGTTAGAGATAGTATTTTACATGCTGGTATAGATAAAAAACAAGAGTGGTTTTTTAATACAGAATATAAAATTGAAATACCTCAAAATATAAAAATAGGAAAAGATCGTGGTAAACATTGTTCAAGCATATTATCTGCTCTGTTTGAAAAAATCATAGGGAAGAAATTAAGCAAAATATCCATAAAAGACTTTGAAGCCATTATACAAAAATTCGTAGATATTTTTGAAAGCCATATTGGTGAAGATGTCAAAATCTATAATTATGATGGTGAGAAAACAGCAAAAACAGGTTATGAGTATGGTTTAGTTTTTTACTTTTCTAGTGATGCTTATAACAAATATGACACATATCCATATTATAATGAATATATTGAGATTACAAAAAGCCTCACTGATGAAGAGTTTGTATGTTTATGGATTTTTTCAGAATTTATAGAAAAGATTACAGATAAAAATTATTTAGATGAAAATTCTTCATTTGTTTTTTTATCAGACACATATAAAGAATATTTTAGTTTTGATTTACTTGATATTAAAAATATTAAAGATAGTAAAAAAGTAATACATTTTAATAGATATATGGAAATGTTGCTGAAATATAGAGAACAGGAATTTAAAAATAAAATCTGGCATGATGAGAAAGTGCATAACTTTATTTTAGATTTCTTAACTATATATATATTAAACGCTAGACTTCTTTGCTCAGAAACTGAGGGCAAAAAATATTTTGATAACATTATTTCAAGAGCAAAAAAAATGGGTAGCAAACGCCTTTTATGGAAAACTAATGACGAGGTGGAGTTGAGGGATGTTTTGTCTTTTTACTATATTTCATATTTAACAAATAAAATATTTGCTGAAGATATAAAAATAAAAGATGAAAAAAAGTCTGAAGATATATTTCTCAATATGCTTGAGATGAAAAGTAAAGATGAAAATAATAATTATCCTATATGGTTATTTATTGGTATTTTAGAAAGGATAGAGAATGGAAAAATAAAAGAAGATTATATTCATAATGAAATACTTATAAAATATAATGAGGAGCTACTTAGAGCTATTACAAATTCAATTGGAAAAACAAAATTCTATGGCTCTAGCAATGAAAAATTGTCTGGCAAATTAAAAGACTTAGCGGCAAGGATATATAACACAGCAGCAAATAAAATAATTGAGATAGAACTTGAACGTACTGAAAGTGAAACTCCATATTCTCCTATGATCTCATATTGTATCGTTGATAACTCGGAAGTATTTTTAAAGACAATATATAAAATGGGTAAAATGCCATTTGTTCGTGGCTATAGCTATACTTCGGGCAATCCTATAAAAGATGTATTTTCTACCATCGTAACTAATACTTTGCCTCAAAAAGATTTTTCAGCAAAAAAATATAAAACACTTGTAGATAAATATAAAATAGGCGAACAAAAACTTTTAGAAGCTAGTATGTATAATTTAAAGTTTATGCCATATACAGAAAAATATCTTGGCATGCATGGGCTTACAAAATGTTCATATTATTTTAGGGCACATATGAATGAAGGCTTTGATGATGATGTTACAAAAATAGTACGCCGTTATAGTGATATTGATAAAACTGATTTTACTAATGGACAGATGGATTTGGATTGGTTTAGAGAAAGTTATGCTGAACTTGGAGAAGAAAATTTTTACAAACTTTATGATGCTGCAAAATATATTACAGATGGTGGTAAACATAAACGTGCCCAATACTTTGCAGATGCAGTGTTAGGTAAACTAGATATTCAAGAAGTAGAGACACGCATTAGTGATAAGCGTAATCAAGAGATGATACTTGCTTATGGGCTAATACCTTTTGCTAAAGATAAATTAAAAGATGCCTTAGCAAGATATAAAAAACTTCAGGAATTTCTAAAAGAATCAAAGCAGTTTGGAGCTCAAAGGCGGGCTAGCGAGGCACTCAAAGTTTCTATTGCTATGAACAACTTGGCAAGAAATTATGGCTTCAAAGATGCTCAAAGATTTTCTTGGAATATGGAAACAGAATTATACAAAGGTATGGCAAATTATTTCACAGCAAAAAAAGTAGAAGATATAAAAGTTTATATATCGCTAGAAAATATAGAGAAGCCTAGAATTGTAGTTGTCAAAGAAGGAAAAGAATTAAAATCGCTGCCAAGTAAATATAACAAAAATGTATATGTGTTAGAATTAAAAGAGGCTCAAAAAGATTTAAGAGCACAATTTAAACGTGCTAGAGCAAGCCTTGAAAATACTATGGTTTATGAAGATGAACTTTCTATTGATGAACTTATTGGGTTACAAAAACATCCTATCATTTCTTCAATATTAAAAAATATACTTTTTGTATCTGATGAAAATATTGGTTTATTAAATGGTAGTGAACTTATAAATTATAATAACAAAAGCAAAAAATTAAAATCAAACAGCATGCTAAAAATTGCACATCCTATAGTTTTGCTAGAAAATAACTGTTGGGCACAGTGGCAAGAGTATTTAATGAAAGAAAGTATTATCCAACCGTTCAAGCAAATCTTCAGAGAAATATATACTCTCACAAAAGATGAGACAAAAGAAAAAGGTATAACATATCGCTTTGGGGGCTATCAAATTGACAAGACTAGGGCATTTGGAATATTAAAAACTCGTGGCTGGCTTGTAAGTGAATATCAAGGATTTGAAAAAGTCAATCACAAAGAAAATATTAGAATAGAGTTATATTCTTATGCCGACTGGTTTACACCAAGTGAAATTGAAAGCCCTTCTATAGAGAAGGTTGAGTTTATAGACAATAAAACTAATGAGAAAATTGACATTACCAAAATGAGCAAAGTCTTATATAGTGAAACTATGCGTGATTTAGATTTGGTTGTAAGTGTTGCCTATGTTGGTGGAGTCGACCCTATGCTTAATCATTCTACTATTGAAATGCGTAAGCGTATACTAACACATAATTTAGAGTTATTTAATATTAAAAATTATAAATTTGAAAATAATCATATCATGATTGAAGGTAAACTCAACTCATATAGTTTACATTTGGGTAGTGCAATAATACATACAAAAAACAAAGGCATGCTACCTATATTCCCTGTGCATTCACAACATAGAGGGCATATATTTTTGCCATTTATAGATAGTGACCCAAAGACAAGTGAAATCATTTCAAAAGCATTAATGCTTGCTGAAGATGATAAAATAAAAGACCCCAGCGTACTTATGCATTTGAAATAACTAGAGGATAAAATTGTGACATTTCTTATTTCAGAAGATAAGTATAAAGAAACTCTAAGTTATATTAATAATACTGAGATTATACCACAGTGGCTATTAAAAATGATGGAGTTTTATAAGCAATATAATATTAAACTTTTAATATAGTTGTAGAAAAAACACAAGATAATTTCTATGATACAACAATATATACAAATAAGAAAGTTGAAATTTGGAGAGAATCTAAACATAAAAATAAAATTGCAAAAGAAGCAATGCTTTTATTGATGAAATTGGCAAGGAGCTATGTCCTCAATTAAAAAAGCATTTTGAAAACTCTAATATAGATAATGTGGTAAACAGTGGTCTTGGATATTATCTTGTATTTTTTGATGATGAGCATTCTATAAAAAACAAAAAATTAAAAAATGAAATAGGAAATATTGTTTTTGAAGTGATAAAAACAAAAGATAAATTTAATTTAATAAAAAAATCAGAAAATATTTTATATTTTATATTTTGATATAGTTAAAAATATTAATGAAAACTTTGCTGGAAACTTATATTATTACTTTAAGTAAGATTGTTCTGGTCAAATAAATTTGTATCAGCTACAACAAAAAATATTCACATTTCAGATTAGGTATGGTACATGATTTTTTCGCAGTGGGGATTATAAATTTGCTTGACCAGAACAACAATCCAAATTTAGTATATAACAACACCAAATTAAGAAAAATAGCATATATTCGCCTTTCATAAAATGCAAAAAAACTATACAATAAATCTCCTAATTTAATATTTTCAAAATTAGTTTACAAATATATAGAAGGATTTTTTTAAAAAATATGAACAAAGAAAAAGAAAAAAAAATAGAGCTGTTTGAAAAATATACTATCCCCCGTGCTATAACTAAGCTATGTACTCCAACAGTATTAAGTATGCTTGCAACAGTTGTTTATAATATGGTGGACACTTTTTTTGTCGGACAAACAAAAGACCCATTTCAAGTGGCAGCTATTGGTTTAACAGCCCCTGTATTTTTGTTACTTATGTCGGTAGGTAATATTTTTGGGCTTGGTGGCGGCTCATATATAGCGAGGATGCTTGGTAAACGTGATTATGATGAAGCACTTAGAACATCATCTTTCTCTTTTTATACATGTATAGCTTTCAGTGCTTTTGCGGGTATTATTTTAATCGCATTCTTAGACCCTATATTAGGTTTAATAGGAACAAGTAAAGACACCTATCAATATGCCCGTTCATATTTATTTTTCATAGCATTGGGGGCACCAGCAATATGTTTATCCCTAGCACTAAGTAGCATTATACGCTCTGAGGGTGCATCAAAACATTCTATGATAGGCATTATTATAGGTACTGTAACAAATATTATCTTAGACCCTATTATGATATTATATATGGGCATGGGGGTTACTGGTGCTGCTATTGCTACTGTTATAGGCAATATGTTGTCTGTACTATATTATATATATTATTTAATAAAAAAAACATCATTTCTAACTATTGCATATGCATACTATTCTACAAAAAAAGAAATATTAAGAAATGTATTTCTTATTGGTACACCTGTTAGCTTAAATAATATTCTTATAGGTATATCTTTTATTGTATTAAATAATTATGCTTCTTTATATGGCGATGATGTAATAGCGGGTGCTGGTATATCGGGCAGAGTATTTAGTATAGTTGTAATGCTTTTTATTGGTATATCTCAAGGGCTTCAGCCTTTTGTAGCATATAATTTTGCCTCCAAAAACTATAAAAGAATGAACGCAGCTATTAAATTTGCCCTTTTTGTAGGTATAATGATAGCTTTAATTATGACTTTTTTAGGAAGGATATTTTCAACACAATTAATATCTTTGTTTATGAAAGACAATCCAGAAGTTATTCAATATGGTGTATTATTCTTAAATGCTTCGGCAACAGTATCTATATTAATTGCTATACAATTTATTATAGGCGGGACATTTCAAGCTATGGGTAAACCAAAACCAGCCTTCTTCATCATGGTATCAAGGCAAGGGCTTGTGTTCTTCCCTACATTAATAATAGGTAATCATTTCTTTGGTATAAATGGTATTGTTTGGGCTCAACCGATAGCAGACCTTGTGGCAACATTTTTTTCTATTACATTATACACGATAGTATATACAAGAATGAAAAAGCAGGCATAATAATAATTAGTAAGGTCTATTTGAATATTCGTTTTTTATGACATCGATATCAAATAGACCATCATCTACGTATATCAATTTTGGTATATCTTTTTTGTTATCTAAGTCTAAGATAGTTTTAATAAGGCTTCGTCCAATCATGGGTGAGTTTTCAACGCTTAAATCTATAAATCCATACTTGATAAAATTAAAAAATGCTTTGCTCGTGCCAACCGAAATTATATCTATATTTCTAATGTTTATGGTATCATTATAGTCCATCAAAAAGCCAATTGAATCTATAGCAGTCTGTTCATTATGAAAAAATATTATATCAATATTTTTATTGTTTTCAATTTTTTCATTAATTATATTTGTTATACCAGATATACTATTTCCACCATGCTTTGTTTCTAGTGTTATTTTTTCTATATTGATATTATTTGCTATTAATGTATCAAAAAAGCCATCGCTTCTAATATCACTATTATTAATATTATCTGTATCTTTTAATTCAACTATATTAAGCATATTAATATTTGTAATATTATTATTTGCCATAAACCACTGGGCAGATATTACGCCTTGTTTATAAAAGTTATTATTGATATGAGATTTTATAAAGCTATATTTTTCAGTTGTTATATCATTATTACCGTTGCATATAATTATCTGTATGCCTTTATCATTTGCCTCATTTAATAAATCTTGTACTTGTTCAATAGCAACAGGCACTATAGCAATATAATCCACCCCTCTCCTAATAAATTCGCTAATAGCTTTTCTTTGTGAATTTACATGACCTTTACTATTAACAAATAAAAGAGAAATATCATAATCTCTAGCATATTTTTTAACACTAATAGCCTGCGATTTCTTCCAATCAGTATCTTCTGTATCTTGAATATAGCCCAGTAATATAGTATCTTTTTTACGACTATCTTTTGAATAGATATAATCTGTACTTATTAGTATGATAAACAACAACAAGAATAAATTAATATAGTATTTTTTCATAATTATAAATTAATTATATAATAATGCTTAATAAATGTAAATGATTTTTTATTTGAAATTAATGCCTAATGAGTGTAAATGATTTTTTATTTGAAATTAATGCCTAATGAGTGTATATTCAATACTCTAAGCTATATATGATATATGCTTACTTGATAAGGAGATAAAATAGTGGGAATGAATAAAATCTATAAAAGAGAAGATTTAATACCTATAATAGAAGAGCATAAAAAAAATGGAAAGAAAGTTGTATTCACAAACGGATGTTTTGATATACTTCATATAGGTCATGCTTCATATTTGTCTGAGGCAAAAGCCTTGGGAGATATATTAATAATCGCGGTAAATAATGATGCTTCGATAAAAAGACTTAAGGGTGAAAGCCGCCCTATTAATACACATGGTGATAGAATGGGTTTATTGTCATTTTTAGAATGTGCTGATTATGTTGTCGGCTTTGGCGAAGATAAGGCAATAGATACTATTCTACTTTATAAACCCGATATATATGTAAAGGGTGGCGATTTAAAAGTAGATGACATCCCTGAAACACCAACGGTACGCTCTTATGGTGGCGAGGTCAAAACTCTATCGCTTTTTGAAGGGCATTCCAGTACAAACATAATAGAAAAAATAAATAAGAAATAGAATACATGTAAATATTATAGTATGTCTATACCGATAAATAAACTATCATAAAGGCTAAAAAAAATGGACTTAAAAAATTATATTAGAGATATAGAAGATTATCCTAAAGAAGGTATTATATTTAAAGACCTTACCCCGCTTTGGAAAGATAAAGATGCTCTAAAGTATACAATAGAAACTATGGCGAGCTTTATAAAAGATAAAAATGTTGATTTAATAATTGGTGCAGAAAGCCGTGGATTCATGGTTGGTACTGCTTTGGCTCTATATACAAATACTGGCTTTATACCAGTAAGAAAGCCCGGTAAATTACCATACAAAACAATTAGTGCAACTTATGAACTCGAATATGGTACAGATACATTATATATGCATGAGGATGCTATAAGCAAAGCGGATAATGTATATATTGTTGATGACCTTATCGCTACAGGTGGAACGGCCTGTGCTATGGTTGAAATGTCAGAAACTCTTGGTGCTAATATCGTAGGTTTGGGTTTTGTAGTAGAATTGGCGTTTTTAAATGGGCGTGAAGACATAAAAAAGTATCCTATCAATAGTATAATAACGTATTAAATATGTTATTATTTAAAGTATAATAGTGAGTTTTGTATTAAAATGTTAAAAAATTATTCAATATCAAATATTAGATATATTGCTTCGGACAAAATAGAAAGTGGTAGCATATCTATAAAAGGCAACTTTATTGAAAATTTTAACATTTCAAAACATGATTATAAATTAGAAAATGCCTTGGTTATCCCAGCCTTTATCAATGCCCATGACCATTTATTTGGAACATACTTTCCTAAGATAGGACATGGACCATATGAAAGATGGCTTGAATGGGACAATGATTTAAAAAAAGATGATGTCTATAAAGAAAGAAGTAAACTAGACAAAGAGACAGTTTATTTACTTGGGGCATATAGAAACTTTATTTCTGGCGTTCTTACAGTTTCAGACCATATACCACATAAGGTAAATGATGATATTATAGATATAATGCCTATAAGGGTACTAAAAGACTACTCCTTAGCACATGAGGCAGTAAGCTATGATTTGAATTGGGGTGATGGATTAGATATTGAACATCAAAGGGCTTTGGAAAATAATATTCCATTTATAACACATATTGCAGAGGGTTATGATGAGGAGAGCCTTCAATCTTTAAATAACCTTATCGAAGCTAAGGCTCTATCCGACAATACTGTGCTTATACATGGCATTGCTTTGAGCGACCAAGATTTAGAAAATATAGCAAAGGCTAAAGCAAATCTTGTGTGGTGCCCAAACTCTAATTACTTTATGTTTGAACGCACTTCTAATATAAAAAAATGGATGGAGAATGGGATAAATGTATCTTTGGGTACAGATTCCCCCGCAACAGGCTCTCAAACATTTATTGATGAGATGTATTTCACCCAAGATTATTATAAAAGATTATATAATGAGTATTTACCTGAAAGAACATTATATAATATGGTTACCGAAAATCCAGCTAAATGTTTAAGGCTTTATACGCTAGGAAAAATAAAGGATAAAAACATAGCCGATTTACTAATATTAAAAGACAAAAACAAAGATCCCTATAAAACTATATCAACGCTAACATTAAATGATATTGAGGCTATAATACAAAATGGTCTGTTTGTTTATTCTAATGAAAAATACTCTGAGATGGTTTACCAATCTAATGAAAATGTGTATGTTTTTAATGTTAAGGGAGAAAAAAGATATTGTGCATATGATATAAAAGGACTTATGGGGAAAATAAGAAATATCTTAGGCTATATTAAAGAATTTCCTTTTTTACCTATTGATTAGAATATAAAGGAGGCAGTAAATATGCAATCTCGTATATATAACACAGGCTCTATTATATATTTTTCAGGTGATAATCCTGAGTATATATATATATTAAAACAAGGTATGGCTCAAACTATATACACATCAATAGATACAGGTTATGAAGAACGCAAACCGATAACCTTAGGTGAATTTTTTGGTATGAAAAGTCTTTTGGCAGGTGTCCCACAAGAAGAAACAGTTCAATGCCTTACAGATTGTTCTATAATATTAATTACACCAAAAGAGTTTGAAGTATTAGCATGTCAAAATATTAAAATTATTGTAAAAATGATGAAAGTATTTTCAAATCAGCTACGTCGCATAGGCAAAAAAGTTCGAGAAACAATAGATGCAGAGAATATACCAAATGACCCATTGCTTGAACTTTATAAAATGGGTGATAACTATTTCAAAAACAAGAAATATAAATATGCTCTCTATGCCTATCAAAAATATATGGATATTGCAGGTAATGATGGAAAATTTTATAGTAATGCTAGTGAAAAAGTATCAGAATGTAAGTCAGCCTTAAAAGAAATTGGATGACAACTAATGCTTGGACTACTATGTTATAAAACAAGGAGAATATCATATGGCTACAAATAATATGGAAAGTGATGCCAAAGAATACAAAGAAGGCGATATAATTTTTTTAGAATTTGAGCCAGGTGATAAATTTTATCTAATACAATCAGGAAGTGTAAGAATAATAAAGATGGTCTCAGACATAGAAAAAACAATTGATATTATAACAGTGGGCGATTTTTTTGGAGAAATGGCTATACTTGAAGAAGCTCCAAGAAGTGCTGGTGCCATTGCAAATGAGCATTCCGTAATAATAGAATTTAAAAGAGACAATTTTGAATCATTGCTAACAAGTAACCCTATGCTTACCTTAAAAATATTAAGAGGATTTGCAACACGTATATTTGATGCCAAAAAACGCCTTTTAATTTTACAGTTTAAAGATCCAGAAATTAGAGTATATTCTTGTTTTTTATTATTAGCAGAGATAAAACATATTAAAAGAGAATTATATCTTAAACCACAAATATTTGATACAACCCCTGAAGATATAGCAAGTTGGTGTGCCTTATCTGTTATGCAAACAAATCATGTTATATCAAAACTTATCCGCCTCAATAAAGTGAGTATGGGTGCTAAATCAATAGTTGTAAATAATCTTGATGAATTTCAAAGAATTATAGATAAAAAAAGAAAAGCAATCAATATTAAATCTGATATTTACTAATATTAGCCAACCATGGGGATCGAACCCACGACCTGCTCATTACGAATGAGCTGCTCTACCAACTGAGCTAGATTGGCAACTACTGTTAATCTCTAATAGAATTAGAAAAAATAATATCTATCTGCCTATACATATATATTCAAAACCACGCTCTTTTATTTTTGATTGTTCATATTGATTACGACCATCAAATATAACATTGCTTTTCATCATCGATTTTATTTTATCAAAATTTGGACGCCTAAATTCATGCCATTCTGTAAGCAATAAAATAGCATCCGCATTATCAAGTGTTTCATATATATTTTTTCTATATTTAATTTTATCCTCAAAAATATGCTTAGCAGTTTCTGTAGCCTTAGGGTCAAATGCTTCTATAGTAGCACCATATTCTAGCAATTTTTCTATAATAGTAATAGCAGGAGATTCACGCATGTCATTTGTATTTGGCTTAAAAGCAAGCCCCCATACAGAAAATTTTTTACCATTTATTTCATTTTTATAATAATTTAATATTTTATTAACAAATATTAATCTTTGTTTTTTATTAACATCATCTGTTGCCTTCAAAATAGAAGCATCATAGGAAACATCTTGGGCTATATTTACCAAAGCCTTAACATCTTTTGGAAAACAACTACCACCATAGCCTATACCTGCAAACAAAAATTGATTGCCAATTCTTTTATCTGAAGACATACCCACTCTAACCAAATCACAATCAGCACCTACCCTTTCGCATATATTAGCTATTTCATTCGCAAATGATATCTTAGTAGCCAAAAAAGCATTTGCTGCATATTTTGTCATCTCAGCACTTTTTATATCCATAACTATAATTGGATTGCCTGTTCTCAAAAATGGGCTATAAATATCTTGCATAATATTTTTTGCTTTATCGCTATCAGTACCTATAATAATTCTATCTGGTTTTAAAAAATCATTAACAGCATCGCCTTGTTTTAAAAACTCGGGATTAGAAACTATATCAAAATCATGCTTTGTATTGTTCTTTATTATATCATAAACTTTATCAGCCGTTCCAACAGGTACTGTAGATTTATTTACAATAACCTTATATTCATTCATATTTTTGGCAATATGTTTAGCAACATCAAAAACATAACTAAGATTAGCCCTGCCTTCTTCATCCTCTGGTGTACCCACTGCGATAAAACATACAAGAGAAGCCTTGACAGCATATTCCAAGTCATCTGTAAATAATAATCTAGATTCGGCAACATTTACAGAAATAATCTCTTCGAGCCCCGGTTCATATATTGGGATAATACCTTTGGCTAAATTATCAAGTTTATTTTTATCATTATCTACACATATGACTTCATTTCCCATCTCAGCCAAACATGTGCCTGTAACAAGTCCAACATAGCCAGTCCCGATTATACATATTTTCATAAAAAACCATTCAAAATTATATTTAATATTTGTTGATATTATAATATAACAAGAAAATGTAAAGTGTAATAAAATATTATTTCAAAATATAATCGTAAACAATTTATCTCATAGCTTCACTACCACCTATAATATCGAGTAGCTCATTAGAAATATTCGCTTGCCTAACATGATTCGCTTTCATTGTAAGGTCATTAACTAGCCTTTCAGCATTGTCTGTGGCAGAACGCATAGCTATAGCCCTTTGTGCATTTTCAGATAAAAACGAACTATTTATCATATTATAAAATGATGTTTTTATCGATAGAGGAACTATATAATTTAATACCTCATCTCTATCGGGTTCTATAAGATAATCAAGGGATTTTCTTTTTCTTGCACCCTCGACATCTTCATCATCTGTAACTATAGGGATAAGCCCTTTAATTTTAGACAGCTGAGCAACACGGGTATAATACCTTGTATATAAAACTTCAATCCTATCTACTTTGCCTGATATGTACTCATGCATAAGTCTTTGAATAATAGGCTCACAATCTTCATAAGTAGAACTATCATCTATTCGAGGATATGCCCGCTCTATAGGGATTTTGTGATTTTCAAAATAACTAATACCCTTTTTACCAACAACATGTAAATGTATTGTACGCCCATATGAATTATGATGATCTAATCTCTCTTTTATAGATTCCAATATATGTGCATTATATGTTCCGCATAATCCCCTTGAGGCTGTTATAACAAACATCAAAACATCATTTGTAGCAGGCTTTGTTATTTGCAATGGATGAAGTTTTTCTTTATTCATCTCATTAGTATTTTGAGATAAATTATCCACCATACGATTCAGTTTTTGCATATAAAGTCTCATTCCCTGTTCTTTGGCAAGTAGCTTCGCCATTCGAGAACGAGATATCATATCCATTGTACGTGTAATTTGCGTGGTGTTTTTTACAGCTTTTATACGTGATTTTATCTCTTTTAATTTTGCCATATTTTTTATATTAACCTAAATCATTATATAGTCTTTCTATTATATCATTATCAATATTTTCGTCAAACTTTCTTGCAAATAAGGCATTCGAATTTTTCAAATAATCATAG
Source organism: uncultured Spirochaetia bacterium (assembly GCA_947040495.1). Taxonomy (GTDB): domain Bacteria; phylum Spirochaetota; class Brachyspiria; order Brachyspirales; family Brachyspiraceae; genus CAMRBQ01. The sequence goes on along the minus strand of CAMRBQ010000041.1, from coordinate 577 downwards.
TCCTTCATTAAAAGTAAATTAGGCACTCCCCCATTCCAAACCATATATCGAAGAACATCATCATTTATGGTTTTATCTTTAAAATTACTATTCATTAAAATTGTATTGAAAACCACCTCATCAGCGCCCCATGTATATTTAAAACGCTCAATATATCTTGGATTTTTATCTATATATTTGAACATATACTCTAAAGCATCATGAGTAATATTAAACCAAGTAGATCCAAAGTATAGATTTGTTGGAAATAAACGCTTCCATGGACCAATATTTGATATAAATGTACGCAAAGATACATGTAAAATCTTTCTATACCAAAAACCAAAATTATAATTATTCATACGTTTTAATAAACTATCATATATACCATCAGTTTTTTTAACTTCATGGCATAAAAGAAATTCTTTATCTTTATTTTTTTTAAAAAAATTTATTATGTATTCATTTGATTTTAAAGGCATATCTTGCCCACTAATAAATAAATACCTATCATAATTATTTTTGAAAGCTTCTCTAAGCATAAAAAGAGTATTGGTGATTTGACTAAATCCACCATGTACTACCATATATTTTTTAT
>CAMRBQ010000040.1 GCA_947040495.1 uncultured Spirochaetia bacterium | reverse complement strand
GAGATGCAATAATTTTAGAGGATGGAAAACCAGTTATTGCATTACCACAGTTTGCATTTGATAAAGAAGCCGCAATATCAGCTTTAGAAAAATTACTTTCTCTTGATGCGGAGTGTATTATTTGCTATCATGGAGGAGTCTTTACAAAATAGAGATTATATCAATAATCTTATCCAACAGCAAAAGCCATAAGCACCAATAAAATCGGGGTAACAAAACAATTTAATAACACCAATTAAGACGGATTGATTTCCGTCTTTTTTTGTTGCTAAAATTAGAAAAGAGGGAATAAATTATGCTAAAAAACTACAAAAGTTTTGACTTGCTAGATGACTATTTGACCTATCTTACAGTTATCAAAGGTCGCTCACACAATGCCGTTATAGAGTATCTCACTGATATATTGATGTTTTTAGAATATCTTTGTAACAAGAATGATAACAAACGAGATAGATATGATTTAAGCATGATTGATGGCGATTTTTTAAAGGAGATAACTTTAGTCGAAATATATAACTTTATTTCTAACTGCCAAACAGAAAAAAGTGCAAGTGTTTGAACAAGGGCAGCATAAAAACATATCGGTGCATAAACTTCTCCAGACAGCAGATACCTTGATGTATCAGTATGGCAAAGTTGATATAATAGCATTGCAACAGATATTAGGGCATGAAAGCATTGCAACAACGGAGATTTATACCCACGTTAATGAAAATCAATTACGTTCTGCTGTAAACTCTAATCCCTTATCGTGGATATATGGAAATGTATTGAAATAATAAATTAAATCTAACCGACTTTCACTAAAATTAGTGGGGGTCTTTTTTGCATTTTAAGGAGAATTACATATTGGAAAATAAAGAACTAGCACCTACTACCCCACCAACATTTACACGGAAAATTGGCAAGACCACCTATTCGTAAATATTTATTTTAGAGAAACCAGTTCAGAAACATTTGAAGATAAAATCAAAAGGCTAATGCTCAATGATTTAGTCAATTTAGAAAAAAAATTCAACTTTTGATTAAAAAACTATTGACAAGTGGCGACAGGCTATTGTCATTTATATTTTATAATAGCCTCATCAAATCTCATATCTATTTCCATAACATCTCCATCGCTATTTTTTAATAGAGTGAGTATAGATGCAAGTTTTATAAACTTATTTTTTGCCACATATTTTTCTGTAATGACTTTAATATTATAACCTCTAGTATATATAATTAAATCAATACCACTGCCATCAATTTCTGAAATAATATTAAATACATTGATATTGTTTTTATATAAATCGCCCAATATTTGTGCTATGTATTTAGTATGATGGTCTTCTACTGTATCTATTTTTAAGTCAATATTAAATCCGGTTAGATATGGTAGATTATAATTATAGATACTGCTTTCTTTTAGAATATATTTATCGGCAGTTATCTCAACTAAGCCACCCTGATATTCGAGTAATGCAATAGCTTCACGCTCTTCAATTGTTATACTTAGCATATCCGGTGGTTTTAATAATATATCTTTAACTATAAAAAGTGGATTTTTTTCAATATTATTTTTCACACTTTCTTTAGAAATAAAGAATATATTTTTATTTTTTGGTATGGCAGCAATAGATATAACATCAACACCAGTAGAACGATTTATCCCATTTACTTCTACACGCCGAAGAGCAAATATATCCATATAAAATGATATTATAATAATCGTTATAAATATAATAATTAGTATAATAATAGTTCTAGATATAAATTTTATATTGGGGATAGATTTAATTGTTTTTTTAGGCTTGCGTCTAGTCTTCCCCATATTTTTTTTATTTATATTCATTTAGTCTATAACCATAACTACATATATTTTGGCAATATTTTTTAAATACTAGCGGACAATTGTTCCTGTGGGCATATCGCTTAATGTTGTCAAGCATGATAGGGTATCATTCTCATCATCAGAGCAGGCACATAAAACCATACCAGTTGATAAAATACCTCTGAGTTTGCGAGGCTTTAGATTTGACAAATATATAATACTTTTGCCTATCATATCATCGGGTTCATAAGACTTTGCAATACCCGCAACTACAGTTCTAATTTCGCTACCAATATCAATTGTCATTTTTAGTAGTTTATCAGTTTCAGGGACTTTCTCTGCTGTAATAACTTTGGCTGTAACAATGCGTACTTTTAAAAAGTCGTCAATAGTTATTTCAGAATTATTATCATTATCAGATTTAATATTTTCTTTTTTATCGCTAGGCTTAGATGTAGAGGCATTATTATCATTTGTTTTAAGCTCTTCTTCAATATCAAAGCGAGTAAATAATGGACTGCCTTTTATAATTTTTGTCTTTGATTTTAATGTATTCCATTTTTTTGCTTCATCTAGGTCTATATTTTTTTCATCAATACCAAGCCTTTCAAATACAATATTAGATGTTTCTACCAAAAAAGGCTGAAGTAATATCGTTACATTATAGAAAGATTGAAATGCTATATACATTACATTTGCAAGTTCTTTTATTTTAGATTCATCTTTTGCAAGATTCCATGGTGCACTTTCTTCGACATATTTATTTGTAAGACTTATGACATTCCATACATGCTTTAAGCCCTCACCAAAACTTAGATTATCTAATTCATTATAAAATTTGTCTGCCATTGCAAGCATTTCATTTTTTAATGCACTTTCTCTTTCTGTAAATATATCTTCATGCAATTCTGGCAATACATTTTCAAAATATTTTTCAAGCATGCTAGTAATACGATACCATAGATTGCCATAATCATTTGCAAGGTCAAAGTTTATTCTTTTCACAAATGCTTCTTGTGAATAATGTCCATCGAGCCCAAATGTAACCTCTCTCATCAAAAAATATCTTAGAGCATCACTGCCATATCTATCAATTAAAGCATTAGGCTCAACTACATTGCCTCGAGATTTACTCATCTTTTTGCCATCATCAAATAATATCCAACCATGACCAAATACTTTTTTTGGCAATTCTATATTTAGCATTTTTAGCATTATAGGCCATATGATAGCATGGAATCGTACTATCTCTTTTCCAACAAAATGGATGTCACAAGGCCAAAACTTTTTATATAAATCATCTTTCTCTTCAGGATAACCCAAGGCTGTAATATAATTAAATAAAGCATCTACCCAAACATATATAGTATGTTCTTTATCAAATGGTACAGGTATGCCCCAGCTCATACCCTTTCTTGATACTGCTAAATCTTCAAGTCCATCTGCTAGAAAATTATTAGTCATCTCATTTACTCTAATAGCTGGTAAAAGGAAATTTGGGTTTTCTTTATAGTAGTTAATTAGCCAATTAGCATGCTTTGATATACGTAAATAGTAGCATTCTTCTTGCTTTGTTGTAAGCTCTTTTTCACAATCTGGGCAATAGTATTTTCCATCTTTTTCATTTGCTTGGGTCTTCGTAAAAAAAGCCTCATCACTTACACAGTATAACCCTTCATATGTTCCTTTATATATATCACCTGTATCATAAAGATCTTGGAATATTTTGGCTGTACGCCTTTCATGATATTCATCTGTTGTTCTTATATAATGGTTATAACTTATATTAAGTCGCTTCCATAATTTTTTTGTTGCCTCTACGATATTATCAACATATTCTTTTGGAGATTTACCAACTTCAAGTGCTTTTGTTGCAATTTTTTCACCATGTTCATCTGTACCAGTAAGAAAAAAAACGTCATAGCCTCTTAGTCTTTTATATCTGCTCATTGTATCAGCAGCTATTGTACAGTAGCAATGTCCTATATGTAGATAGTCTGAAGGGTAGTATATCGGTGTGCTAATATAAAATTTTTGCATAGTGATTCTCTTTTAATTGTTTATTATATTTTCTAGAATATTGGTTGTTTAGTTGTTCATATTATATTTATATTAAACTTTTGTAAAGTCTATAATTATATTATAGATATTTTGGAATTATCTCTATTTTGGATATATATAGTTTAATAATATTTTGAAAATAAAAGTACTATATTTATTAATTATTTTATTATATAATATATGCAGATACGATGTAATTATATATTTGTACTGTATTTTAATATTGGGGGATTTTTATAAAGTGGTTGAACAAAAATCTAATAATTTATTTACTAATATACTAGACTTTCTATCTAAAAATAGAACTTTATTTTCAATAATATTTTTTACTATATATGCTATATGTGCATGTATAGGCGTGATACATCATGAGCCTTGGCGTGATGAGGGTAATCCTTGGCTTGTTGCGAGAGATTTAAATTTATTTGAAATATTTATACAGACAGGTTCTGAAGGGCATCCTTTTCTGTGGTATTTTATATTAAAGCCATTGACACTATTACCATATTATTTTATTAATATTGTTAATGTCATATTTGTTATTTTGGCTGTTTATATTATAATATTTAAAATTAAAATACCTTTTTACTATATTTTGATTTGGGTATTTTTAACTCCTATATTTTATGAATATCCAGTTATTGCCCGCAATTATGGAATATCACTTTTACTTTGTGCTTTAATATTATATTTTTATGAAAAACGTTTTGATAAACCAATTTTGTATACAGTTTTATTGGGTTTTTTTATAAATACAACAGTTATTGCTGCTATTCTAGGAGCTGTTTTTCTTTTATATTTCCAATATGAACTAGTATTAAATAAAAAAAATGATGATAGGTATAGTAAAAATAAATTATATTCAATACTTATGATCGGACTATTTTTTCTATTTTTAATTTTAACTCAAATATTATTTATGTTTATAGCTAGAGGTTCTGGTAAAATACCAATATTAAAGGATGCTCCTCTATATATTTGTCCGATAATATCTTTTATTCCATCTTTTATTTTATCTATGATTTACTTATGTCTATTAAAATATAATGATAAACTTCAAATTCCAAAAATGAATAATATTATTAAAATATTTACATTATTGTTACTTGGTTATTGTTTATTCTCTTTTTCAAACCAAGCAAGCGTTTTAAGAATACCAGTACCTATTATTATTCTTATTTTATTATATAAAAATAAATTTTCTAGTTTTATTGTAAGTCTAATGTATTTTGGTATAATATGTATATCCATGTTCTATGGGAAGATAACAAATAGACATATTGGTATATTTTTATTTTTTATTTTCATTTATATGATTTATGAAGTATATAAGGATAATAAAAAATTAATTACTATAGTATCTTTAATAATACTAATACATATAGTTAGTGTTTATGGGATTCGTTTTATGAATAACCTTTATAGTGATATTAAATATGATTATAGTGGTTCATATAAAGCAGCAAATTTCATAAAAGAAAGTGGTTTTAATAATAAAGATAAATATCTTATCATACCAGTTCATTATAGTATAACAGGATCTATAGCACCGTATTTTGATGAAAAGATATTTTATAATGCAGATACAAAAGAGTATATCTCATTTACAGAGTGGCAACAAAGTTGGCATATTAGTCCTAATAGTATTCATAACAATTATGATAAAGAGGCTATATTTGTTGGTTATGAGATCAAAAATTTTGGAGGTAAAAACTTTGAACTTATCACTAATTTTAGTGTTAATATGACAGATGACAGTATTTATTTTTATAAATTGGTAGAATAAATAGTATATTAATTTTTTATCTTAAGATTGGCTATAGAATGATGCATAGATATAATAATATGGATCATTCTTATGTTACAAGCTATGAAGGCAGTAGAGATTATAAAAAATAATTTTGCTTATTTTAATAATATATGTTTGTATGTTTTGCCGATTTCTATAAGCATTTCATTAATTATTTTTTGCTCAATAATAACCTCATGAATATAATTAAATCTAAGATTTTCATTATTATATTCTCCCAAGATAAATTTTATTTTATCCATAAATCTAACTATAAATAAAATATATCCGGCATCTTCAAATTCAGTGATTTGAATTCGATATGTATAATTATTATCAACATCTAAATTTTCTGGGAAAGTTATATTTTGTAGTTTTTCAAAAGCAATTTCAGAACAATCATTAAAGAGTGCTTCACTTTCAGGAAGAGTTATAAGTGGAGATATATCTAAAAAAATTTGATGTAATATTACATTGAGTGTAAAACATCTTATATCAGGAGGATAAAGAATACCATCTACTGAAATAGCAAAAAAGCCATTATCAAAATCAGATGAACTCCATGCGGGTACCTCATCAATAAAAAAAGCAAATTTAAATGGGTCGCCAAAAATCATTATTCAATATCCCCTTTTAGTTATAGTCCTTTAAATTGCAGCATTTTATACAATTATATTGCTATAAAGAATCATCTTCTTGAATTTTACTTTTTATCATTTTATAATAATCAAGCCCTGCCTCTTCATCGACTTCTTTTGCAATCTCAGGCAAAACGTCACTCATCTCTTCCAAGAATCTTGAGGGGGTGCATTCTATAATTTTTCCAAGTCGCATTTTTTTTAATGGATATGTTATAGTAATCTCTCTTTTTGCCCGAGTAATTGCCACATAACAGAGCCGTCTTTCTTCTTCTATTTCAGAATCTTCCCTACTTCTATAATGAGGGAATGTATCATCATCCATGCCAACCAAATATACATAAGAAAACTCTAATCCTTTTGATGAATGAACACTAAGTAATGTAACTTTATTTTTATTATCTTTTTCTTCTTTTTGCTCTTGTATAGACATAAGCATTATTTTATCGAGATAGCCTTTTAATGTTGCACGTTTTGTAGATTTTTCATAACTTGCTATATCATCAAGTAGAGAGTTCACGTTATCAATTTTAAAAGAATATTTTTCTTTACTATCTGATGTATTCATTATTTCATTCAAATACATTATTTCATCTATAAAATTATTAATATTTTCATATATCTTTGGTAAAATTATATCATCTTTATCACTTTGAAATATAAATTTATATTTTTCAATAATTTCTACAAATTCAGATATACCCTTTTTTGCAAGCTCTGGAATATTGCCTATAGTATTAGTATTATAAAGTGTTTCATATAATGATAAACCATTTTCTCTGCTATACTCATTAATTTTATTAATACTACTAGCACCAACACCACGCCTTGGTACATTTAATACTCTAAGTATAGAAACCTCATCTTCACTATTTATAAATAAATTTAGATATGCAAGTATATCTTTAATCTCTTTTCTCTCATAAAATTGAAAAACATCTACTACAGCATATGGTATATTATTTCGCCTTAATGTTTGCTCAAATATTCTAGACTGTGCATTTGTACGAAATAGTATCGCAAATTCACCATACTCTATATTTTTCATAATAGATTTTTGCATTATATCTTCTGTAACAAAAGTTGCCTCTTCTGTATCACTTTCATTTGGAACAATAATTGGTGGTGTCCCTTCGCCGATGACAGATGTAAGAGTTTTATCCCTTCGACCGGTATTGTTTTTTATTACAGCATTTGCGGTATCTAATATATATTTTGTGCTTCTATAGTTTTTATTTAATGTTATAATTTTGGCATCATGATAATCGCTTTCAAATGATAGTATATTAGAAACATCAGCCCCTCTAAATGCATATATACTCTGGTCATCATCGCCTACAACAACTATATTTTTATACTTTGATGCAAGTAGGCTTGTAAGTTTATACTGTGCATGATTTGTATCTTGATATTCGTCAATCATAATATATTTGAAACGATTTTGGTATCGCTCAAGTACATCTGGATGTTCTATATAAATTTTTACTGTAAGGTTTATTAAATCATTAAAATCAACAGAGTTATAACTTTTGAGATATTCTTGATATGAGGAATAAACTTTCTGTGCTATAGCCATAGTATCATCTGTAGGGATTATTTCATTAGGTTCTATAAATTTATTCTTCCATCTGTCTATATACCATGCGAAAAGCTTTTCATCATAGTTTAATGATTTAACTCTAAGTTCACGTAAAATATTTCTTAATAATACATGCACATCATTTGTTGTGTAGAGTGTGAAGTTTTTTTTATATCCAAGTTTTTCTATATCTGTTTTTAATACTCGCATACAAAATGAATGAAATGTACTAACAGTAAGATTTCTTGGTCTTTTACCTATCGCTTCTATAGTACGGCTACGCATCTCAGCTGCTGCTTTATTTGTGAATGTTACAGCTAATATATTATATGGCTCTATACCTAATCGAATTAACTTGGCTATACGCTCTGTAATAACTTTGGTCTTGCCACTGCCAGCCCCCGCTAATATTAATAGTGGGCCATCTTTATGGTTTACAGCTTCATATTGTTCATCATTTAATTTTGTCATAAGGCAATGAGTATATTAGAATTTCTATTTTTATTCAAATTTTTATTATTAATAATATTTAAATATTTATATTATTTACTATATTCATAGCGGAGCTCATTAATAGAAATTAGCGCATCATTTTTTTTATAATAGAAATAATCCCAACCATTATGATTTGATTTATTGAGATATTTTGCAGCCATTTTATGGATCGATAGCTCTTCTTTACTTATCCTATCTATAACATATCCATTACTAACTACATTGCATAAATACACTTCATTTTTATTATAAAATGGTTCATCATTTTTTATATAACCTTTTGATATAATATCTTTTAAGCTTATACGTGGCGGCTTTACTTCGAGAGATAAATTATATAAATCAGATGTTTCTATATTAATATTATCAATACGCTTTTGGGCTTCTTTAATATAAACTTCATTTTGCTCTATGCCTATAAAATTTCTTCCAAGTTTTTTGGCAATCGTACCAGTAGTCCCCGTTCCAAAAAATGGGTCTAATATAATATCATTTGGTTTTGTAGATGAGAGTATTACTTTATATAAAAGCTTTTCTGGCTTTTGAGTAGAATGCACTTTTTTACCACTGCTATCTTTTAATCTTTCATTGCCTATACATATAGGAATATTCCAAATACTTTTATCTTGCTTATCTTCATTCAAATGCTTCATTGTTTTATAATTAAATGTATACTTTGATTTTTTATCCTTAGAGCACCATATCAAAGTTTCATGCGAATTTTGATATCTTGTGCCCGCAAAGTTTGGGACAGCATTTGGCTTTGACCATATAACATCATTCAATATCCAAAAGCCAATATTTTGCATAATATTACCAAGCCTATAAATATTTTGAAAGCTGCCGATGACCCAAATACTAGCATCATCTCTCATTATGCGTCTACATTCTAACAGCCAAGAATAAAGAAAATCATCATATTCTTTGAAGCTAGAAAACTTATCCCATTCATCTTCGACACCATAAAATTTATCGCCATTTGTTCTGAGAAGTTGCCCTTCTGTTTGCATGAAGTATGGTGGGTCTGCAAATATTAAATTAATAGATTTATCAGGAATATCTTTTAATATTTTTATACAATCGCCACAAATGATTTTATTTAAAAATTTAGAAATATTACCCATGAATATTTATTATATACAATAAGATTACAAAATTCAATTATATTGATTTCATAATTTTGAATGCATTGAATAGTGAACTTAAGTCAAATTAGTAGTATAAATTGATTATAAAAAACCCCACCTAAATAGTTTACTATTGCAATTTTTTTGCTATTAATTCAATAGAATAAACATCAAAATTACTATTGCCAGGATAGCGTTTGTAAATTTTTTCTAAAATAGCAGGTTCAACTTCAATTCTATATAAGGCTTCAATACTTATATGTTTAAATAATGAGTTATTCATTATTGTTACATAATCATCATAGAATAATCTGTTTATACGTGGAGATACTACAAAATGATCAAATAAGACATTTGCTTTAACAGCATCAAAGTGATCATGTAAATATTTATATAATTCATCATTGTCTAAAAGTAGATGGATATAGTCAAGGCATTCTTCTTGTTTATTAAAGTTTGATTCAGTATTATACCAATAATGTGCCCCATACTTGCATGAAAATATAGGTCCAAAATTTGAATACAGTATAGCATTATTCTTTAGAGCAGAATAGATTTTATCTATTGCTTTATCAAGTGGATCTATATGTTCAAATGAACAAGAAGAAATACAACAATCAAAAAAATTATATAGTTTTTTGTTAATATCGCATATATTTCCTTGAATTATTATATAATCATTTTCTTTTATTTTTTTTTCTAAATTAGGATCATCAAAAGATGTAAGTATAGTACTATTATAATGTTCTTTATTTTGTGCTATTTGATAGCCCTCAATTAAATCTACACAAACCCATTTTTTAACATTTAGGAAATCATGCGTAAGATCCTTTGGGAAATTACTTCCTCCAACTTCAAGAACAGTTTTATCTGATAAATTTATTGTAGATACAAGACGTTCAAATATATCTTTCTGATAAGATCCTATTTTGTTTTCTTGAACTAAAGTAGAAAGATTTTTATTTTTTATGATCTTCATTTTTTAACCCCTAAATTTTTTTTAATTAATACTATAAATTAAATTTTTTTTTATTCAAGAATAATATTTTTTTAGTTTTTAGTATAAATATCACTAGTATTATTTATATCAGTGATATCACGAGGAATATAATATTCATTAAGAACCCGATAACCAGCAGCATCAGTCTTATAATACAAGTCAATAATATAAAGTTTATTGTCGGCTATTTTGATTAAAGAATAGGTATTATATCTAGTTCGAGTATCTTTGTTCCATATTCCATCTACAAGATTTTCATATTTGGTAGTTGTTTCTTTATATATACTATAACCGTAATTTTGAAAATTAACTAGATTATTAGGGTCACTATAAAAATAAATTTGGATTAAAAATATTAAATCTAGTGGCATATTATATAAAAATATTTGTTAAACAATAAGCAAGAGAAAAATTGGAGATTTTTATGTATACAAAACTACATTCGGGTGCATTGTATGGTGTTGATGGAATAGCAATAGATATAGAAATAAATATAACAACAGGGCTTCCACGCTTTGAAGTTGTGGGCTTGCCAGACCAATCTGTCAATGAGGCGAGAGAGCGTGTTATTGCTGCGATAAGAAATACAGATAAACATTTTCCTTCGCATAAAATAATAATTAACCTTGCCCCTGCTAATTTAAAAAAGACTGGCAGCTATTATGATTTAGCATTTGCTTTGGGTATTTTATCATCAAGCGAGCAGCTACATTTTAGTGAAGATATGGAGAACTGTGCAATATTTGGGGAGCTCGCCCTTGACGGAAGTATTAGACCAATCAGTGGAATATTTCCTATGTTAATGAATGCATATAAAAATGGTATAAGAAATGCTATTATCCCAAAGAAAAATTTGAAAGAGGCTGATTTAGTTAAGGGATTAAATATTTATGCATGCGATAATTTGTTTGATGCTATCGAGGCTGTTGAGGGTAGGCAAAAATGCATAATAGCAAATGCAAATATAGATATAGAAAATGTAGAAAATCATACATCAGACTTTTCAGATATAAAAGGGCAAGAGTATGTCAAGCGTGCTGCTACTATCGCTGCCGCTGGTGGGCATAACTTTTTAATGGTAGGTACTCCGGGGTCGGGAAAAACGCTCATTGCAAAAAGTATTGCCTCTATTTTGCCACCGCTAACATTTGAAGAGGCACTTGAAACAACCAAAATATATTCAACTCAAGGGTTATTATCCCAATCTATGCCACTAATAACAAAACGACCATTTCGTAGCCCTCATCATACGGCTTCATATGCTAGTATGGTTGGGGGCGGTCATAGTATAAGGGCGGGCGAAGTATCATTAGCACATAATGGCGTACTTTTTCTCGATGAATTTTCAGAGTTTCAATCTGCTGTATTACAAACATTAAGAGAGCCTATGGAAGAGCGTTCTATTATAATAAGCCGAGTTTATGGGACATTTGAATATCCTGCAAACTTTACTTTGATAGCTGCTATGAATCCATGCCCTTGTGGTTATTATGGTGATAAAGAAAAAAAATGTACATGTAGTAATGAAGTTCGAAGAAGGTATATACAAAAACTCTCTGGTCCAATACTAGATAGAATAGATATTACTGTTGAGGTCGCCCGTGTGGAATATGAAAAACTTACAGAAAAGCATGATTGTGAAAGTTCTATGAGTATAAGAGAGAGGGTTTGTAAGGCTAGAAATATACAAAGACAAAGATTTTTGGATAATAATATAAATATATTTAATAATTCAATGATGGGATTAAGAGAAATAGATAAACTTTGTAAGCTTGATGATGATGCCAAAAATGTACTTAATATGGCAGCAAAAAAGTTTTTGTTTTCGGCTAGGGTTTATGATAAGATAAAAAAGGTAAGCCGTACAATAGCAGACTTAGATGGGACTGAAAATATAGAGGTCGGTCATGTATATGAAGCATTGCAATATAGGGGTATGTAATAGTATTTTAATTAAAATTAGACTATACTATAGATAGACTTTGAGAACATAGAAAGGCAGGAAATAAAATTGAGAGAGTTTCGTTTAGATATAGAGGAACGTGAAAAAAGTTATATGAGCCAATATGCTGCTTTATCGGTCAATTCAAAAGGCTGTGAACATCCACGTGAAAAAGATAGTATAAGAACAATATATATGCAAGATAGAGATAGGGTTATCCATAGTCAATATTTTCGCAGGCTCAAAGATAAGGCACAGGTTATAATGCTTTCTATAGGCGATTTTCGTACTCGCCTTACACATACACTCGAGGTTATGCAAATATCAAAGACAATAGCCCGTGCTTTGAGGCTCAATGAAGATTTAATTGAGGCGATAGCATTAGCCCATGATTTGGGTCATACTCCATTTGGACATGCGGGTGAAAGTGCTATAAGGCAATATTATCCTAGCTTTCATCATGCGACACATTCGGTTAGGGTTGTTGAGAGACTTGAGAAAGGTACTGGTCTTAATCTAAGTTTTGAAACAAGAGAGGGTATTCTAAGACATACAAAAGGCAAAAATGGAAAAATAGTTGATAAAAATTCTAACATAACATTAGAGGCACAGGTTGTTAGGGTATGTGATTGCATTGCATATATAAATCATGATATAGATGATGCAATAAAGTATAACATATTGAAAGAAGAAGATTTACCAAAAGATATAGTCGATATACTTGGGCTTAGGCATAGCGAAAGAATAAACACAATGGCTTTATCTGTAATAAGTGAGAGTATGCATAAAGATTATATTGATATGAGTAGCGATATATTGGAGGCAACTGAAGCATTACGAATGTTTATGTTTAAAAATGTATACTTTTGTGACATGATACAAGATGATACAGAAAAAGTTAAAAAAATTATTACGAGGTTATTTGACTATTTTTTAGATAATATAGATAAAATAGATAATGTGCATTTTTATCAAGCCAGTGATTATACTAACGATATAGAGAGAGTAAAGGATTTTATAGCATACCTTACAGATTTAGATGCTATAAAATATTATGATATTATTTCATAATTAAGTAGAAAATATAGATAAAACACTTTTATTTTCATCTAAGTACTAAAATCAATCAAAAAAACTTGCAATCTTAAAATATATTTAGTATATTGAGTTGTATAAGATAAATTTATAATGGAGTTCATATTTATGAAAAAATTGACAATTTTGACTATGGCTATATTAATGCTTTTTTCTATAGCTTGTGGTGGAAAAAAAGATGATGGAATTATTACTTTAAAAGGGTATCGATATGGGGACCCAAGTGATGCACAATTTAAAGTTGATGAGAGAATTATAGAGGCATTTGAAATACAAAATCCTAATATTAAAATTGAATGGGAATATGTAATGGGCGAACCTTATCATCAAAAACTACAATCTATGGTTGCTGCAAATACTGTACCAGATATATTTACAATGTGGCTTGGTGCTAGGGGTGATTATGTAACAGACAGAGGTGCTGCTATGGATTTAAGTCCTTTTATAACAGCAGAAATGAAGTCCAACTTTGACCCAAATGTTTGGGAAGCACAGGGTGATAATGGTGAGATTTATATTATTTCACCTACTGCTACAACAAGCCATCTTATGTTTGGAAATAAAAAACTAATGGATGAGTTAGGGCTAACATTCCCAAAAACACATGAAGAGCTTATTGAACAAGGTAAAATAATTAGAGAGGCTGGTCTTATACCTGTTGCATTAAGTGGTAAAGATGATTGGGTAATAAACTCAGTACTTCTAAGTGCTCTAGTTGGTCGTTATGGTGGTAAGGAATGGTTTGATAAAGCAAGCATTGGAGAGGCTTCATTTGCTGACAAAAATTTTGTAATGGCATTAGATGTAATTCAAGACCTTATTTACAATCAAATGTTTGCTCCAGGTGTTACACAGCTTTCTTATACACAGGGCTTTGAGATTTATATACAAGAGAAAGCTGTATATCTAATAGATGCTAGTTGGAAATTAAATGCAATGATACAAGATGCACCAGAATTGTCCAAAAATACAGAGGTTGGTATATATCCAGCGGTACCTGGTGAAACATACCCTAATTCAACTTCGACTGTGTATGGCGATCATTTGGCTATAAATTCAAAACTTTCAGAAGAAAAAGCTGCTGCGGCATTTAAGTTTATAATGTTTCATGTTGGTAAAGAAGGTTCTGATATGAAAATGAAAGATGGCTTACTCACTACTTATAATCTAGATCCTAATGATTATGAGATGCATCCACTTACACAAAAATATATAGATGTCGTAAATAGTACATCTAAGAGTTATGTAATAGATGCTATTATGAATCCTGAAGGTATGGGGGTACTTAATCCAGCGGTGCAATCTATGATGCTTGGTGAAAAGACTTCGCAAGAAGTAGCTGATGATTATGAGGCTTGGGTTGCAAAAAAAGATTCTAATAGAAAAAAATAAGTTTTTTAATAATATTTCAAATATTTTGTAAAGGTGCTTTAGTCTAGAAAAAGTTTGAAGTACCTTTACTGTCTTTAGAATTGTATACTTCAATTGGGAGTGTTTATGTCAAATATTAAGGTTGGTACTATGAGCCCTTCTGATAGATCAAAGAGAAGGGCGTATTATTATTTTGTTTTACCTGCATTTATAATTTATATTGTGGTTATTCTCTTCCCAGTTGGTATGAGTTTTGTACTTGGGTTTACTGATTGGAAGGGTTATGGTCCTATAGAGTTTATAGGGCTGCAAAATTATATAGAAATGTTTAAAGATGATGTATTTTTATTTGGTCTTAGAAATAATATTATAATAATGCTCAGTTCCATTTTTATTCAAATCCCTCTCGGGCTACTTATTGCATATATGCTACATAGAAGAATGGTAAAGGCTAGAAAGTTTTTTGAGTTTATGATATTTATACCTATCACCATTTCTGCTATTGTTGTCGCTCTTTTATGGCTTAGAATATTTTCTCCTGTTGGTGTTGTGCCTTCTGTTATTCAAAAAGTTACAGGCAATCCAAATTATGTTATGACAATATTTGATAGCAAGAACTTTGCTATAGTACCAGTATTGTTTGTTTTACTTTGGCAAAATGTTAGTCTATACATGGTTATATTTTTGGCAAACTTACAGCGAATACCGGATTCTCTCATCGAGGCTAGTTTTATTGACGGTGCTAGTGAGATGACAATATTTACAAAAGTTATAACACCACAGCTAACCGATGTTATATTTATAAATAGCCTTTTTGCTATATCAGGTAGTTTTAAATCCTTTGATCTTATATGGGCTATGACAGCTGGCGGTCCTTCACATTTCACCGATGTTATTGGTATATATATGTATAATAATACTTTTGTATATCAAAATTATGGGTTTGGCGCGGCAGTTTCTATAGTTATAATTTTATTCAGTGTATCTATTATAGTGATAGCAAAATTTATCAGTAAAAGATATCAAAAGGTATAAATAAAAAATAAGGATATATAGACTATGAATAACGAAAAACATATACCTGTAACATGGAAAACATGTGCTTATGTAATAGTTTTATCATTTACAATAATGACATTAGCTCCACTTATATGGCTTTTATATTCATCATTTAAGATTAATGCTGAAATATTAAAATTTCCATTAGCATTACCAAAAGATTTTACAATATCAAATTACCTTAGGGCATGGGATATTGGACATATGGGTGTTGCATTGCTAAATAGTTTTATTTATACAGGTTTTGCAACTGGGGGTACATTATTTTTAGCAATGGCAGCTGCGTTTGGTCTTTCTAAATTCCCATATAAAAGTAAAAATTTTATATATGGGGCTTTTGTTGGGGGGCTATTAATTAGTGTACAGGCTGTTATTGTTCCACTATATCTTATGGAAGCTAAAATTGGTATAATAGATACAAGAATAGGTGTTATACTCCCATATATAGCATTCGATTTACCAATGAGTATACTTATAGCATATTCATTTGTAAATGCTATTCCTGATGCACTTATTGAGGCAGCCGTTATTGATGGTGCTTCTTATCCTCAGATATTTTTTAAGGTTATATTTCCATTTTCTGTGCCTGTTATAGCAACTATGGTTATACTCTCATTTTTGAAGCATTGGAATGAATTTATGTTCGCATTTATTTTAACTACGGGTAATGATATGAGAAGTTTACCTGTTGCTTTAACTTTATTTGCGGGACGATTAAATGTAGATTATGGAATGCAATTTGCAGCATTGGTGATATCTATAATACCTATGATAGTTTTTTATGCTATATTCCATGAAAGATTAATAAAAGGCTTTGCTGAAGGTGGTTTGAAAGAGTAATTTAATTAATATATTAATTAAATTTTTGTTACTATGTTTAATTTCTACGTAAGAAAAAGACTATATAATGGGTG
This sequence comes from uncultured Spirochaetia bacterium, assembly GCA_947040495.1. Taxonomy (GTDB): domain Bacteria; phylum Spirochaetota; class Brachyspiria; order Brachyspirales; family Brachyspiraceae; genus CAMRBQ01. The sequence continues at coordinate 604 of CAMRBQ010000040.1, read as the reverse complement.
TTTTATAATGAGAAAAATAATTACACTATCAATATTTTTATTACTACTTCTTTTGTCTGGTTGTGTTAGTAAAAATAAATATGAAGAAATATTAGCTGAAAATGAAGAATTAAACAATGGAGCACCACGTTTGTTTGCTCAAATTGAATTAGCATATGAGTCTACTAATTATATGGAAGTTAAAAATATTTTTACAAATCTAGAAAATAGACACCCTGCTTCAGGAGAGCTTAAAAATGCAAAGGTGATTTATGAGAAAATAATTAAATTTGAAAAAGTAGAAATAGAAAGACTAAGAATCTTAGCAGAAAAAGAAGAAAAGTCCGTTTAGCTGCTTTGAAAAAACTAAAAAAAAGAAGTCGATGATATTTCTGCTCTCACATGGTATTATAATCCTTATTTTACACATTATAATGATAGAAATTTTGTATCTCTCTATATGGGAGAAGATGTTGATAGAGTATGGTTAAGGTTAAAGATGAGCTATTATGGAGATGATTGGATTTTTTTAAAAATGCTTATTTATCATATGATGGGAAGACAATTGAAATTCCATTTGATAAGTCCGATGATAAAAAATCAGATAACTCTAGTACTGTTTGGG
>CAMRBQ010000039.1 GCA_947040495.1 uncultured Spirochaetia bacterium | reverse complement strand
TATCTCTTTTATAATACTTAAATCAATTCCTCTTTCATCTAATATAAATCCTGACGAATCGCTCATTGCAATAACAATAGCACCTTCTTGAGTACATTTCTCATGTGCATATATAGCAACATTACCACTACCAGATATGATAACTTTTTTGCCTTCCAATTTAGAAGCCTTATCATACATCATAGACTTAGCAAAATATACAGCACCATAACCAGTAGCCTCAGTTCTAACAAGTGAACCACCCCAACCTATTCCCTTTCCAGTAATAACACCATTAAATTGCTTCGTAATTCTCTTCCATTGCCCATACATCAAAGCAACTTCACGACCACCAACACCAATATCACCCGCAGGGACATCCATATCTGCACCGATATGTCTATATAATTCAGTCATGAAACTTTGACAAAATCGCATTACTTCATTTACACTTTTCCCTTTAGGGTCAAAATCGCTGCCACCTTTGCCGCCACCCATAGAAAGACCTGTTAGCGAATTTTTGAAAGTTTGTTCAAATCCCAAAAATTTCAAAATACTTGGATTTACACTCGGATGAAATCTTAGCCCCCCCTTATATGGGCCAATAGCCGAATTAAATTGAATACGTATACCTCTATTGACCTGTACCTTACCACTATCGTCTACCCAAGGAACTCTAAACATAATTTGTCTTTCTGGTTCGACAATTCTTTCAAGTATATTTGCCTCAACAAATTCTGGATACTTCTTTAGTACAGGGACTAAAGAATGTAGCACTTCTTCTACAGCCTGTAAAAACTCATCCTCTCCCCTATTACGTTTTTTAACAGTTTCTATTACTGAAGATACGTAATTTAAACTCATAATATATCATGCTCCTTTTTAGTTATTAAAATAAAATCTATTTATATTACTCTATATAGTATTTTATTGCAAGCAGGTTAAAATTTTAAATAATTAAAACTAAATATATTTTTGATATCTAAGTTCGTTTTGGTTTGCGAATTCGCTTTTTTTTGTCTCTTTTGGGCTTTTGAAAAAATAGAGTTTCAGCATTTTTTAATTTAGTTTTTGGCATATATTTACGCCTTTGCTCATAGAAATATTCAATCTCGCTACTACTAAGCTCTCTAAATGTACCATTTTCAATTGTACCATGCTCTTCATCATGTATTTTGACTATGCCAATAGCAGTACGCTCAAGATATACTACAGGATTACCAAGATGTTCAAAAATATTTCTTATCTCTCTATTTTTACCTTCATTAATAGTAAGTCTAAGTTTACTTTCTCTGCCGCCTTTACCTAATACACGAAACTTGAATGGGGCATATTTGATCTTATCTATAGTAATACCTTTACTAGCTTCCAATACCTTTAATGGATTTATTTTACCAGCAACTATAACCTCATAGGTTTTTTCAACTTGAAAAGAAGGATGTGTTATAATATTTGCAAATGTACCATCATTTGTAATTATCATTAGCCCCTGCGAATCGGCATCAAGTCGACCAGCATAAAAAAGTCGTTCTTTATATTTTTTGAAAAACTCACTGACAATACGCTTGCCCATGGTAGGCTTTGTCGTACTTACAACACCTCGAGGTTTATAGAGAGCAAAATAACGTTTATCCTCTATTTTTATAATCTGCCTATCAACAGATATTTCATCATCATCAGAAACTTCATAAGTCAAATCTTTTACAATGATGCTATTAACTCTAACTCGAGAGCCTAGAATCATCTCTTCGCATCTTCGCCTACCAGCAACGCCAGATTCTGCAAGTATTTTTATAAGCTTATTATTGCTTTCTCTATTATTATCATCGTTATTATTATTATCGTTATTATTATTATCAGACATTTTTATCAAACTCTAACTCTTTTAGTTCTCTAAGCTTTGGTAAATCATTTATTGAACTTATACAAAAATGCATAAGAAATTTATCTGTAGTGCCATATGTTTGCGGTTTATTAAGCATATCCTTTCTACCCTTCCATTCAATAAATCCCTCATCTAATAGAGATTTAACATGATAAGCACTATCACTTTGCCTAATATCATCTATTTCAGCCTTTGTTATTGGCTGTTTATAAGCTATAATTGATAATGTTTGTAAAAGCGGCTTTGATATCTTTTTCTTTCTCTTCCTATCATATATACGAGACAATACACCAAATACACTCGGTGCGACTGTCATCATAAAATTATCACCAACTTCAAGTATTTCAATTATACTATCTATACTTTTATATTTAGCATTTATAAGCGAAACAGTATCTCGCAAAAAATCACATTCTACCATAAATATCTTTGAAAGCCTATTTATAGATATAGTTCCCTCTACATATATAACAGATTCAAGTACCTTTTCAAAATCTTCTTTATTTTCTAATAAATCATTAGATATACTAGGCTCGCCTATAGGGGGTTCTATGTCATTTTCTACTATACTTTCTGTATTGTTTGTGTTCTCAACATCGACATCAACTTCTTTTTTTTCTTGGTCCTGATTCATAAATAACCTTTATACAAAATAAACAATCAAGGTTAAAATATCATATAGCAAGTGTTTTTGCAAGCTTTTATTATGTAAACGGAATATAGGCTATCTATTTAATACATTTATAGGCGGTCTTTCACCTATAATAACATAAACTTTGGAGCTTTTTATAGCATTTTGAAGCCCCTCATTTGCCGCAATAAGCCTTGCATCATCATTTGAGATAACAATATCACATTTATTATGCCCACGAATATCCCAAGCAACCAAAGAATATGGTGCTTTAAATTTATCATTTATATCATTTGGAGAATACACATATTTTAAAAAACCACGTTCATTAATAGCCTCTTCTGTTACAAAAGAAACATTATATATAAGATTGCCATCTTCATCATAAACAGAAGGAAATATAGCAGGATTTATATCAACACTTCTAGCATCAATTATAAGGGCATCAAAATCTTTTGAGGCACCAAAATATGTAAGTATAGGTTTTGGATTATATCTAAATGTATACTTATAAAATATTTTGAAAATACTAATACTATCGTTTTTATAAAGTGGTAATGACATATCAACTTTAACACTGTCTCTTTTTGGATATGATACACCTAGCAATGATGGTTTTTTAATTATATTTAACATTTCTTCGTTTAAATCTGGATATTCATTTACAATATCTAATACTTTATTGTCTGCATCAAAAACCAAAGATGTAAACATATAATAAAGCTTATTTTGTGCATATATTTCTGCTCTATTTTGAAGCACAACTTGCACATCTCTAGTATATGTGTCTACATTATTCCAAGAACTTGTAGAATCGGTATAAAGTGTTAATGTACTATAGTCGATTTTGCCGAGTATAGAATTATCGTCTATATTAATTATATCCACATGATTATTCGCATAAACAAATGAAAAAAAACAAAATAATATAAAAACAACTGAACAATTACGTATATATTTAAAAATCATCTACAGCACTCCCTCAAAGGAATAGTATTACTATAGAGTTGATTATTAATATTATCTTAAGGTTCAATCAAAAATAATACAACACCAGCTTCTATAGCTGTATTATTATCGACAAGTTTTTTAACTATTTTACCATTTATTCCTGATTTTATTTCATTCATCATTTTCATGGCCTCAACAATACATACAACAGTATCTGCTGTAACTATATCCCCTTCTTTAACATATGGCGGAGTATCGGGAGAAGATGAATCATAAAAAGTACCGACTATAGGAGAAACAATATCTAAGTAATTAGTATTTGTTGTTTCTTTGTTATTTGATACTTCTTCTTTTTCAGTAAATACTATATTTTGAGATCCAATCGCTGTTTGTATAGGTATATTAGCAATTGGCTGCACTATATTTTGAACAACCTTATCGTCTGATTTTTTTAATGTTATCTTTGTACCATTGCTGTTAACTTCAAGCAATTTCAAATTATGACTTGAAAATATATCAGCATATTCTTTTATAGACTTATCATCTATTATAGAAATATTTTTTTCTTTAATATTTTTAGTTTTATTTTCAATTTCAGTTTTTTTTATAGCCATATAAATACATCCAATAATTATTGTATACTCAAAATATACAATATAACTTTCTATTTGTCAAAGCACATAAGTCTAAATAACGAAAAAATTAAAAACATACTCTACTTTACTATAAAGCATATACCCAAAACAAAAATCATTCATCATTTACAGAAAAATATAGATAATCAGATATAGCAATACGCCTCCATTTATAATCATATATTATAGATAAGCATTTTAAATTCGCCTTAGCCCCTTTAACATGCATCTCTTCATATGGTATAAATACGACAATCTCATCGCTTGCCTCAGATGAACTTGGTGTAAATGCGGCACTAGCAGCAACTTGTCCATTGCCTGCAACATATTCGCCATTAAAGTCTTTAAGCGTACTTCCATCTTCTAAGAAAAAAAGAAATGAGGCATATGCTTCAAAAGTCCCATGGTTATATGTATCTACTGTGACATGTATTTCTATACCTTTTTTGCCATCTAACACAACATCATCAACGATCCAAGCGTCCATTATGGTAGCATAAGGCTTTATATTTTGTGGATATAATGATGCTACAAATGACAAAAATAATGATAAAATAAAAATAATACGACCTAGTTTTTTCATAAAAAATCCTCCGTGATTATAAAAAACTATATAATAATACTTTTCATTAATTCCAGTTTTTTACCAACTAGTTTCTCAGTTTCTTCTATGTTTGTATAATTTTCAGCTATTTCAAAATAAAATTTTATCTTCGGCTCTGTGCCAGAAGGTCTTACTGTTATAGTACTACCATCTTCTAATCTATATTGTACTACATCAGAAGCAGGCAAGTCAACATTATTTAATAACTTACCATCACAATCATAGTTCTTTTTAGATTTATAATCTGTAAATGTAGATACTTTTATACCGCCTATTTCTTTTTGAATATTTGTTCTATAACGTTCCATCATATCAGCAATTTCTTTTGCACCATCAATACCTTTTTTTGTAATAGGTATGCTTAATGTTTTATAATATCCATATTTTGTATATATATTTTGAAGATATTTATCTAATGATATACCATTATCTTTACAATATGCAAGCACTTCACAAAGCATAGCACAAGCAAGTATTCCATCTTTATCACGAGCAAAATCACTGAATAAATAGCCATGGCTCTCTTCGCAACCAAATAAAAACACATCATCTTTTTTTGTATTTATAATATCAGCAATCCATTTAAAGCCTGTAAGTACATCATATATTTTTATATCAAAATCATCTGCTATAACTTTAAGCAAATTGCTTGTAACAATAGTTTTGACAACATACATATTTTTGGCAAGGCTGCTGTTTTCTTTCTTGGATGACAAAATATAATATAATAATATAGTAGCTATTTGATTACCATTGAGCACATCATATTCTCCACTATCATTTTGTATAGCAATACCCACTCTGTCGCAGTCTGGGTCAGTCCCAAGCACTAGTGGCGAACTTATTTGCTTCGCCTTATCAATAGCCATTTTTAATGCACTAGCCTCTTCTGGATTAGGGGATAATACTGTTGGAAAATCGCCATCGGGTTTTTGTACATCAGACAAAGAACATATATTCTTAAAACCAAATCTATCAAGACAATCTAATACTATTTTATATCCCGAGCCATGTATTGGAGTATATACGATATTCAAAGATTTTTGATTTTCTATAGCCTTTGAGTTTATTCTAAAAGATAATGCCTCTTTCAAATATAGATCATCAATATCACTACCAATAATACTAATTCTACTTTTATCGCCTTTTTTTATGTTATCGATAGATGAGGCTTTAACTTCATTCATTATATTTTCATCATGAGGAGCAATTACTTGTGCCCCATCACTCCAATATACTTTATAACCATTATATTCTTTTGGATTATGACTTGCTGTTATTACAATGCCAGCAGCAGCATTTAAATGCCTTACAGCAAATGATAAAATAGCAATAGGTTTTATATCATCAAATAGATATACATTTATACCATTTGAAGAAAATATCTCGGCAGAAAACTCGGCAAACTCTCTTGAAAAATTCCTAGAATCATAGGCTATAGCAATACCCTTTTTGCAAGCATCTTCGCCTTGTTTTATTATATAATTAGCAAGCCCTTGAGTTGCATTACCAACTGTATAGATATTCATTCTATTTGTACCAACGCCAAGTACACCACGTAGCCCTGCTGTCCCAAAATCTAAATCTTTATAGAAAGCATCTTCTAGTTCTTTTTCATTGCCATCTTCTATAAGTTTTTTTATAGTATTTTTTGAGTTTTCATCATAGCTACCATTAAGCCATGCGTCAATTTTTGTTTTAGTATTTTCATGCATAAAATTTTTCCCCTTTCAATTCAACGTATAAATTATATTTAAATATTATAAACATTTAAATATTTAAAGTAAATAACTTTTTTCCTAGTTGCACATTTTTCTCCTAGTTGCACATTTTAATGCATTCTAACATTTAAATATATTAGAATGCATTAAATATATAGAACTTAAGCCTACGCAGTAGTGCATTTAATATATGCAAATTAGGCATACGCAGTACTTTGACAAATATAGGATAATGGTGTATTGTAATGTCCATTGATTTTTATAATTATTTAGGAGTAATAAAAAATAATGCAGGCTAAATATACAAAAGATGATATCAAACGCATGGTTAAAGAAAGCAATGTTAAATTTATCCGTTTACAATTTACAGATATATTTGGGTCATTAAAAAATGTGGCTATAACAGCAAAGCAACTCGATAAAGCCCTTGCTAATGAATGTATGTTTGACGGCTCTTCGATAGAAGGCTTTGTAAGGATAGATGAATCTGACATGTACCTCTATCCAGATTTAGATACATTTGAAATATTACCTTGGAGCACAGGAACTTCTAAGACAGCTAGGTTTATATGTAATATTCATATGCCTAATAAAACGCCATTCAGTGGAGACCCTAGGCAAATACTTTTGAAGGCTGTTAACGAAGCAAAAGAAATGGGCTATATATTTAATGTTGGTCCAGAATGTGAATTTTTTGAAAGAAATAGCGATGGCAGCCCCACTACAAGAATGCATGATGATGCAGGATATTTTGATATTGGCACTATAGACAATGGCGAAGAAACAAGAAGCGATATTTCGCTTGCATTAGAAGAAATGGGATTTGAAATAGAAGCCTCTCATCATGAAACAGCCCCCGCACAACATGAAATTGATTTCAAATATGCTGATGCTGTAAAGGCTGCTGACAATATTCTAACATTCAAATTAGTCGTTAAACTTATAGCAAAAAAACATAATTTACATGCCACATTTATGCCAAAACCTATATTTGCCGTCAATGGCTCTGGTATGCATGTTAACGTATCATTATTTAATATTGATACTGGTAAAAATGCATTTTATGATGAAGGTAATGAAATAGGACTATCTAATATAGCAATGCAATTTATAGCAGGTGTTATGAAGCATGTAAAGGCTATCACAGCCATAACAAACCCGCTTGTAAACTCATATAAAAGGCTACTCCCCGGCTATGAAGCACCTGTTTATATAGCTTGGAGTGCTGAAAACAGAAGCCCTCTAATACGTATCCCTTCAAGTAGAGGTTCTGGTACAAGAATGGAATTACGCTCGCCAGACCCAGCCTCTAACCCATATCTTGCCTTAGCTGTTATATTAAAAGCAGGGCTTGACGGAATAAAAAATAATCTAACACCGCCTGCCCCTGTCGATGGCAATATATATGAAATGTCTGAAGATGTTAGAAATGAAAAAAATATAGATAGCCTGCCAGCAACATTAAGAGAAGCTATCCAATATATGGAAGATGACCCACTGATAAAAGAAGCATTGGGAGAACATGCCTACAAAGCATATATAACAGCAAAGAAACTAGAATGGGAAAATTATAGAACACATGTACATGAATGGGAAATTAATGAGTATTTAAATAAATATTAAATAATTTCAATTTAAATAAAAGAATGGTATAACTAGGGGGTACTGTTTTGATGAATGATAATAAAATCATAACTAAAGCTTTTGTAGCGGGTCTATTTACTACGTTTATATATTCAGCATCAGCTTTCATACTCCCTGTATCATTAGAAAATATTCGTGAAGAACTATCTTTAAGCCTAACACAAGGTGGATTATTTGGTTCTGCATCTGCCATAGTACAATTTTTTGTCATGATTTCAAGCTGTTTTATATCAGCACATTTTGGCAAAATCAAAACTTTAAGATTTGGCTTACTTGTTTTATCGCTATCTCTTATAGTATTTAGTTTTATTAATAATTATATGTTAGCCCTTGTTGTTTATGTATTTGTAGGCATAGGCCATGGTATGTTAGAAGCATTACTTACTCCTTTTGTACAAGACTTATATCCAAATGATAAAGGTGAGAAACAAAATCTACTCCATTCATTTTGGCCATTAGGCTCTATTACAAGTTTTTTGCTAACAGGTTTTTTGCTATCCAAAGGCGTATCATGGAGATATATCTTTTTTGGGTTTGCTATATTAACTGCCCTTGTCATGTTTCTATATCCTTCATCAAAAAAAATATCCTTACCTCTCTCATCAACAAACCTCTCTCATATAAAAGAAATTATATCTAATCCTATATTTTGGCTTTTTGGGCTGGGTATTTTCTGTGTAGGTGGTGCAGAGTATTCATTTAGTTTTTGGCTACCGACATTTATACGAACAAATTTTGATAAGAGTGCCTTATTTGGTGGAATAGCAGCATCATTATTTTCATTAGGTCTAGCTATTGGTCGAATATCTGTAAGCCATATGGCAAAACATGTCGGCTTATTTAAAATTATAATAATATCTGTTACTTTATCTTTAATATCTAGTATACTCTTTTCTGTTTTTAATAATATTGCCTACATCTACATCATGATATTTTTCACTGGTCTATTTATGGCTTGTCAATGGCCTAGCCTACAAACATTTGCTGTAACAGTACTTAAAAATGATGCCACATTAATAATGGTATTTTTATCATGTTTCGGCATACCAGGCACTAGCACTGGCACCCTAGTTATGGGTATACTCGGTGATAAATATGGGCTTAAAAAGGCATTTTATGCTGCCCCGATATACTTGATATTATTTTTGATTGTACTTATTATAGTAGGATTAATTAACAAAAATAAAATTAAAACACAATAAACTATGGCTATAAAATATTCTTTATTATTCATCATATTTCTTATTATATGTTCATGTGGCTCCCCCGACAGCTCAAGTATATATATAGATCTGAATCAACCCTATATTACACGTATAGTCCCAGGCAATCAAAAACTCACAGTACATTTCGAGGCGCAAAATAACGAAGAAGGATTTAGCGGATACAATGTTTATTATGGAGATAATGTCAATCAAAAACAATTTATACTATTAAACGATAAAAATATTTTCCCGACAATTACAACGATTGGCAGCGATGTAGTCAACAAATATGAATTTACAATTGAAGCAGGCCAAAATTATTCCAACGAAAATGGCAATGGGACTTTGGATGGTGCAGATATAGCAAATGGACTGCCGAGATATATTGTAATTACAGCATACAATCTATTTAATAATTATGAAAGTAGTTATAGTTATAGTAATTTTGTTTATATGGGCTGCCCTCGCCCTGAAATACTTAATCAGAATATCACTACTGGTGAAGCATTCGCGGGTATCTCAACAGGCAATACAGGACCATTAAATTTAGGGACACTTCAAAATAACGGTGGTACTTTACAGATAGCCCCTATTGCACTTGATGGGGGAATACAGATGCGTACGGCTACATCTGTTAATGATATAAATGTCCCACCTGTAGATGGCTATGTAAACACTCCTATTAAAGCACAAGCAGGAAGGTTATACCTCATGAAAATACTACAAGGTGGAGAGATATATTATGGTAAAATATATATACAATCTGTTGGAGCATCTTCTATAGTAGCGGATTATTGTGTTCAAATAGCTGCTGGTATTACAAACTATTAATAAACATTTGTATTATTTAATGCTTAAAATATGAGGGATTATGAACTTACCATTTATATTTATACCAAAATCTTATACTATTTTATCATTTATCATCGCTTTCATCATAATTATGCTGGCTATCATCTTTATAATAAAAGATATATATAAATACCCAAATAAAGATAGAAGTGCTGTCACAATAGGCATATCTACGGTATTTATTTTTGCCATTCATCTAATAGGATACACTACTTTCTATAGTTTTTATACAAATATAACCGCCACTATAATACTTGTTGTATTAGTTGGCACTCCATATGCTATAATATCTATGTCTATAGTCCTATTGAAAGAGGCTCTTTTTTTAGGCAATGGCAGTATACATACACTTGGTATTAATATTATTATTATTGCATTTATGGGCTCTATTATAACATTATTCATGAAAAAAAAATATTTTGATTTAAATAATATAAAAAACAAGGAATTGGATAGTCGAGTGTTTTTTGGTTTTTTGATGGTTTCACTCGCGGCTTTTTTTTCAGTACATATCATAGGATTATCAACAGCATTATTTATAGGCATCACAAAAACTATACCTGTACAAAGACTTATGCTAGAAATGATAGAAACACAAATGTCATTTGCTGTAATAGAAGCCATTGTTACATTTATATTTTTATTTATATTTTCATTTATAGATAATAAAGAACGAAATAGGGTTCTAATTATATCAAGCATTACAATCATGCTTATATCATTACTATTAAAAACACACCCCAATATAACAGATGTGTTTTTAGAAAACTATCATATAGAATATTTATTTTCAAAATCAGTATCAAACATTTTTCATATACCAAGAATTGTGTATTTACTTATAGCCAAAATATTAATTTTTATTCTCGTATTTAGCATTAATCACGCTATAAATTATGCCAAAAAGATATTAAATAAAAACAATTAAAGAAAATATATATTGTAAAATATGTTTGATTTTTTATTTTTAATATTGTATACTACCATATTATTTTATGACTAAAATCACAGATTATAACCCAAACGTATCTAAATATAGGTTGTTTTTCTTTTTACAACAAAAGATAATGAGTTCAGAAATTGGAACGTTCTCAGAACTTTTGGAATATTGTCAAAATATAGATTTCACAAAAATAGAGGGTGGAATTAAAATATTAAAAAACCTGTTTCATCTCATACAAACATTAAATTGGGGCTTTTTAAAAAACATCACCCCTGAAGACTATCCAAAACTTTGGAATGTAATGGTTCATATCGATAAAAAATACCCATTTGCAGGCGATTTGAAGCGTAGTATGGCACTTGCTTCCGTATACATTGCCATGTTAGATATACATGGATATACTAAATTTTGTGAAGAAAACAAAAATAATCTTTCAAAGATGCATTTACTCGACAATTTAATGCATTCAAAAGTAGCAAAAATAGCGAAATTCTACAATGTCCTCTCTCGTCGTGAACGTGGTGATGAAATAGTAATGATAGGGACTACTGCAAGCGATGTATTATCCGCAACAGTAGGTATTATGGGAACATTGTCGGGGGAAAGGCTTTTAGAAGAAGCGCCTGTTTTAGATATGAAAGGCTTGCCTGTTTTTCAAATTAGTGCGGGGCTTGCTGGCGGCAATAGCAACACCCCTCTTATTGTTACAAATAGTGGAGACCTTTCGGGCTATCTATTAAATAATGCAGCAAGAATGCAAGTAAGGGCAAATATTTTAAATCCAAAAGCAAATAAAATTGTACTTACAAAAACTATGCAATTTAATTTTGAAACAGAGAATGCTTCAAAAAAATGTGAGCTGTATGATAAAAAAATACTTTCTTTTTATGATAGCGGTATTATATTTTTCAAAGGTACAGATATACCAATAGTTGAAGCTATACTTGATGAAAATGAAAAATATAAAGTCTCATATTTTGAAGAAATGGCAGAACTCATGAAGAGTGTCAAAGGCAATCTTTGGAAGCAAAAACTTTTTGTACATCTATTATCTGTCATGTCAAAAGCCGCAGGTAGTATGCCAACATTTCAAATAGATGAAAATGTAAATGAGTATATCTCAAGTTATAACAATACAACTATAGTAGAACTTTGTAAGCAATCTGAAGACCTTTATGTCAATAAGGAATTATATGAAGATGCTATAATGCAACTTGATAATATAATTAGATTAATAAAAAAAGTAGAAGGGTTTGACAAAATTATCATAGAATATGCCGAAGGGATTTGTGATTTTTATAAAGATTTAATATCTGAATATGAAACTCTAATTTCTAAAGAGATAGATACTAATTTAAAAGCAATATTTCCATTAGATCAAATAACTATGTTTATCAATGCCAAAAAAGTTGCAGCCTCTTATAAAAAGCTTCACAATTATGCCAAATCACATAAAGCATTAAAAAGGCGTAAATCTATATGGTATAGTGTTATTGAAAAAGAGCTGCCAAATCTGATACTCAATATTTATTCAGGAAAAAAATAGCATATACAATTGTTTCTTTAACAAAACAAAAAATTCTTATGGAATAGAATACAACAATAATGAAAACTTATATAAATCTTATAAATATACATAAACAATATGCAAGTAATGTCCTTTTAGATAATATTTCGCTTTTAATAGAAGAAAAATCAAAAATAGGTCTTATAGGCAGAAACGGCTCTGGTAAAACAACCCTATTAAAAATACTTTCGGGTGAAGATGAACCTGATTCTGGGCAAATAGTATTACATGATGAGCTAATCTTAGGTTATTTAAAACAAAATAATGTTTTTAATGAAGAAGAAAATGTTATAGATTATCTTGTAAATCATACAGAAAAAGAATCATGGTTTTGTGCAAAAATAGCATACACATTTGGTATTGATCATACTAAAATAAATCGCCCTATAAAAGAATTATCTAGTGGCTTTCGAATGAGGATGAAACTATCGGAAATGCTACTTCATGAGCCTAATTTTTTATTATTAGATGAGCCTTCAAACTATCTTGACCTTAATACACTTATAAGCCTTGAAAATTTTTTACTCGAATTTAATGGTGGATATTTAATAGTATCACATGATAGAGAATTTTTAAAAAGCACATGCGAAAAAACTATAGAAATAAAACCAAATCAGGTTACTTATTATGAAGGCGGAATAGAAGAATATTTTGACTATAAAGAAAAAGTTACCCTACAAATAACTAGGTATAATAAAAATATAGAAAGAGAAAAAGCACATCTTCAAAAATTTGTCGATAGATTTAAATCAAAGGCAAGCAAAGCTACTCAAGCACAATCTAAAATGAAACAGATAGATAAATTAAAAACTATCGAAATAGGACATTCCGCAAGAACTATTAATATACGTATACCAAATGTGGAAGAAAAAAATGGTTTTTCTATGATTTCGCAATCGCTTGTCATAGGATACCCTGAAAAAACTGTAGCAAAATCTAATAGAATAGAAATAGCTCGCGGCTCAAAAGTTGCAATACTTGGTGAAAATGGAGAGGGCAAGACTACCCTACTTCGTACATTAGCGGGCGAAATAAACCCTATTGATGGTACTTATCAATTTTCGCAGGGCACTAAGGTTGGATATTTTGCCGAACATATTTATAAAAACATGACATCAAATGATAATGTACTCGGTTTTATAAAACGCTATTCTAATAATGGTATGCTTGAAAGAGAAATATTAGGTTTGCTCGGTAGCTTTTTATTTTCTTCGGATGATGTCTATAAACCTGTATCTGTATTAAGTGGTGGTGAAAAATCTCGTTTATTACTGCTTGCTACGATTATACAAAAATCTGACCTTTTAATACTTGATGAGCCTACAAACCACCTCGATTTTGAGACTGTAGAGGCATTGGGTGATGCACTTTCAAACTACAATGGTACAATATTATTTACATCCCATGATAGAACATTTGTAAGTATGCTATCAGATACCATAATCGAAGTGAAATCTGGTGATATAAATACATACCCTTCAAATTATGATGCCTATGTCTATCATATAAAACAACAGATATTAAATAATATAGATATCGAAGAAAGCTACCTTTTGAAATCAAACGATAACAACAGTGATTCTAAGGCTTCTACTAACAAGAATAATCCAAATGATTATCATGCTAGAAAAGCATTAAAATCAAATATTACAAAAATGAAAGGCATTATAAAAAGAGCCGAAGTAAAAATGGCAGAATATGATAATGAAAGGCAAGCTCTATTAAAAGAATTTGAATCCATAACAATAGAATATGATGAAAAAAAACATTTAAGAGTAGCCGAATTAAAAAAACTTATTGATAGTGAAGAAGAAAAATGGGTGGAAGCACAAGAGAAAAAACTTGAATATGAAAATATATATATTGTAAATGAGTAGGAGATAATATATTTATGCCAATTAAAAAAATAATTTCATTAAATGATATATGTTCTTATGGCAAAGTATCGCTTACAGTTTCTATACCGATATTTTCTAAACTAGGCATACAGCTTTGCCCCCTACCAACAGTACTACTTTCATCACATACGCAGTTCCCATCATTTTATGCCTATGATTTGAGCGAACAAATTATCCAAATAATAGAGCAATGGGAAAAATTAAATATTAGTTTTGATGGGCTTTATGTCGGATATCTTTTGGGTGAAAAGCAAAATGATATAGCAAGAGATATAATTAAAATATTTAATATTGACAATGTGATAATAGACCCTATACTTGGCGATAATGGACATTTATATACGGGTTTTGATGATTCGCATATACAAAGAATGAAAAATCTTATAAGTGCTTCAAATATAATAACACCAAATACCACAGAAGCTGCCCTGCTTTTGGGTGAAAAGTATGATAAAAATGTTGACCTCGATACAATTAAAAATTGGGCGAGAATATTAAGCGAATATGGTCCAAAAAAAGTGGTCATAACAAGTGTAGAGATTGATGACAAAATTGGTGCTATTGCATATGATAATGGCGAAATAACTATATCGATGAGAGACAAAATTAATCTACATATACCAGGAACAGGGGATGCATTCAGCAGTACATTATTTGCTTATTATATCAATGGTTATGCATTCAATGAATGTGTTGACAAATCTGTAAAATTTGTAGGAGATGCTGTAGCAAAGTCTTTGAAAAATGGGGATGAACCTATAGTCGGTATTGCCATAGAAAACATGCTTGATTTATTAGATTAAGTAATTAAGTATCTATAATTACTTGATAAAATATATTTTCTGTATATACTTGTAATAAAGATAAAGATAAGGATAAATATGTCTAAATACAAATCGATCCCCGATGCATTTATTAAAACTGCCGACCTATATAAAGATCAAAATGCTCTACGCTATAGAATAGATGACAATAGTGATAAAAAAGAATCTATAAATTACAAAGATTTATATGATAAAGTAAATTGTTGTGCAAAAGCATTTGAAAAATACGGTATGACTGATAAGCATATATGTATTTTTTCAGAGAATAGATTGCAGTGGTTTATTGCAGACATGGCTCTTTTATCTATAGGAAGTGTAGATGTACCACGCGGAAATGATTCTACAGAAAAAGAACTTGAATATATATATAAGCATAGCGATAGTTGTGCCATAATTGTAGAAAATACATATATGTATAATAAAGTCAAAAACTTTGCTTCAAAGGCAGAACTTATACTTGTATTAGATAGCTCTATTGATGATAAAGATAATAATATTATTTCATTCAATAGATTTATGGATGAAGGTAAAGAAAGCCTCAATGGTGATGATGATTTCATAAGAAAGACGGTAGCGAAGATAGATGAAGAAAATATTGTTACAATTATTTATACATCAGGCACAACAAATATTCCAAAAGGTGTTGTACTTAAACATAAAAACATTCTACATAATATAGATGTTGTTCCCGATCTTATAGATTTAAAAGTAGGTGAAAGACTTGTATCAATGCTACCAATATGGCATATATACGAAAGAACTATATCTTATATAGCAATTACTTTTGGATGTCTAACAACTATAAGTAATAAAAAAAATCTCAAAATAGACCTTGTGGAAGAGAAACCAGATATATTTGTATCTGTACCTGCGATTTGGGAAAATATATATAATGCGGTATTAAAATCTATTGATAAAAAAAGTTTTATAGCTAGAACAATTGCCAGTTTCTTACTAAAACGTTCGACAAGATATGTACGCAGAAGAAGATATGAAGATGGTTTTATATCGATAATAGGTGATGAAAAAAAAGAAGACCATAAAAGAGAATATCCAAATAAAATATTGGATGCTTTATGGCATAAATTAGCAAAAAAAATTATATATAAAAATATCCTTGCTCTGACAGGCGGCAATATTAGACTAACAACATCTGCTGGCAGCACTTTACCTTCATATCTTGAAGATTTCCTTGAAGCATGTGGTATGACATTTGCTTCTGGTTGGGGTATAACAGAAACTAGCCCAGTTATAAGTTTAAGCAGTTATAAAAAAAATTATATGGGAACATCAGGACCAATTGTTCCTCGAGTCGAAGTAGAAGTTCGAGATACGGAAGGCAATGTACTTGAAGATGGTTGTCTTGGAGTTTGTTGGGTTAAAGGCGATAATGTATTTAGTGAATACTATAAAAACGAAGAACTTACAAAAGAAGTATTAGTTGATGGCTGGTTTAATTCAGGAGACCTTGGAGTATTCTCGCATCAAAAAGAAATAATAATTAAAGGACGAGAAAAAGAGACTGTAGTATTGCTTACAGGTGAAAATGTAGAGCCACAACCTATAGAAAATAAAATATTAGAATCGCCCTATATAGAACAGATTATAATCGTTGGTCAAGATAAACCTTTGCTTGGTGCTTTAATTGTACTAAATAATGAAAATATAAACAACTATTGTAAAAAGCATAATATAGAGTTGTACATCAAAAAACTATCGAATATAAAAGGATTGGAAAGATTTATAAAAAAAGAAATATCCAAAATGATAACTTCACAAAATGGCTTCAAAAAATTTGAAATGGTTTCTAGAATAGCCATACTTAGTGAGGGCTTTACTATAGAAAATAATCTATTAACCCAGTCATTAAAAATGAAAAGAAATGAAATAACTAAACGATATAAAGATATAATAGAAAGTATTTATTCTTTCAGATAGCCATTTGTTTTTTCTTTTTCTAAATTATATAACCATATATTATACATTGGGTGCAAATCTAAATACATTGAAGCAAAGTGTATTTGTTCAATGAATGGCCTAAATACTTGTTCCTCAAAGAGAATTACCCTAGCCTCAAATCTTTGGGTATTTAAAATTTCATTTTTTATATTAGCATCAACAAATCCATTATAAATATCTGATAAATAAATATTTTCGCCTTTATAAGAAGACAAAATTACATCTTCTTTCATATCTGTATCTACTAAATCATAATAATTTCTAACAACATCTTTTCCATAATAAAGATCATTCATATACTGTTTTTCTTTATGGAAATATTTAAGTGATGAGATTCTTTGATAATGATTATTTTTATATTTACTATAATCATTTTTATTTTCACCTTCAAATAAAAATACAATATAGCCTTCATATGTCTCAAAAAATGAAATATCACCAACATTCATTTTCATAACTTCTTTTATAAGTTTTGCATCTGCTTCAAAGCAATTAAAGAACACATCTTCCATTTCATACATATATTCCCTACTAGAAAAAAGCAACTGATAAAATTTATAGGCAACATCTTTATACCCATTTCTAATACTAACAGGCAAATAGCGTGGAGCATTAACAAAAAATATCTTACCATGGTATCTAGTCTCTGCTTTATATAAATCTCTAAAGGTAGGAGATGCTTCTTTTTTTAAAATATCTGATAAAAATATATAACGTTTTATAAAAGAATGATTATTAGAATTATAGTATTCATTCTTTATATTTTCAAAATAACTTTTTTTTTCATTAATAATATTACTTTCACATGAAAAAACAAACATTATG
>CAMRBQ010000038.1 GCA_947040495.1 uncultured Spirochaetia bacterium | reverse complement strand
CTTCTTATTAGATTATGGTCGAATATTTTTTGTCCTAGTTAGTATAGCCTATCCACACCATGTTTTTATTTTTTGGAATTAATAAAATAATCCTTAAAAGATAAAGAAACTTATATCACTCTATAATAAACCACTGATTTTTTATACATAAAATTATTTGTTATTAATATTTAATAAGAGGCTTGATTATACAGTTTTGATATGTTATATTATTCTTTATGTCTATTTTATTAACTGAATTTGGCTATATTCTAAAGCTCGACTTTATAAATACTATAACAGTTTCATTACTAGCTTTATGTCTTGGTCGTCTTATAAAAACTAAAAGTAAAATTTTTGATAGCATTGGATTTCCCGCTGCAGTAACTGGTGGTTTGATATTTGCTTTAATCAATTTTATTTTAAGAACATTAAACATTGTAACAATAGTGTATGATACCTCACTTCAAAACCCATTTATGATGGTATCATTTATATGCATTGGTCTTTCTGTTTCTCTACATAAATTTAAAAGAGAGGGTAAGCGTCTATTTATCTTTGCAATACTAAGTCTTTTTATGGCATTATTTCAAAATGTTATAGGGATAATTATAGCTTCTATTGCGGGGATTAATCCATTATTAGGTGTGCTTTCTGGTTCAGTTTCTCTAAGTGGTGGCTATGGTTTATCTTCTGTTTTTGGTTTGATGGTAGAAGAAATGGGTGTTAATGGTGCTCATTCTCTTGCTTTATCTTCGGCAACATTTGGCATTGTCGCAGGGGCACTTTTGGGTTCCCCTTTGGCTGTAAATATTATTAAAACTAATAACTTAAAGGCTGAAAATATAATAGATAAAAATGATATTAGTATTATCAAAGGCAATGATAAATTCCCTATAACACCACAAGCATTGTTTACTAGCCTTACATTATTATTTGCTATAATGAGCCTAGGTCTTATTATAAGTATGCTACTCAAAAAACATACACTTATAATACTACCCTCTTATATCCCTGCTATGCTTTGTGCTATCATTTTTAGCAACATTGGTGGAAAAGTTAAAGTTTTTAATGCATATAGCGATTTAATTGACATATTAAAAAACACATCAATATCTATATTTCTTTCAATGGCATCGACATCATTAAAACTTTGGGAACTAGATAAATTGATTTTTCCAATTCTTATAATATTAATTTGTCAGGTACTGTTCATGTACTTCTATACCAAATATATAGTATTTAAAGCAATGGGTTCTAACTATGATGCAGCTCTTATGGTTTCAGGCATGTGTGGTTTTGGGCTTGGTTCAATGACTAATGCTATGAGTAATATGGGCGAGGTTAGCTCTAAATATGGCTATACACTTCACCCCTATATAATAGTTTCTATAACAGGGGCATTTTTAATAGAAATATTTCAAATACCAATAATATTGACAGCTATTAATATTTTTTCAAAATAATTATCTATTATATTTAAGCCATATTTGCTCTTCATTTTAGCAATAAGCCATATTATTTATTGAAATTAAAAATTAAGTTTTATTTAATACATTAATTATACTTAAGAATACACTCTTTGAAGAGTACAAAATAATCCAAATAACCGATATAATTATTATCAATAACTCTAATTACTATAATAAAACATCATCTTGGATTAAATTTATGTTTAGACAAAAACAAATAACCTATGCTCTTGGTGGCGGTGGGGCTTATGGCTTTTCACATATAGGTGCTATAAAATATCTTGAAAGTTTATCTATATATCCCTCTGCTATATGTGGTACTTCCATAGGAGCATTGATTGGAGGATTATATGCATTTGGTATGAAAATAAATGAGATTGAAAAAATGGCCAAAGAGATAGATATTTTTAAAATGATAGAACTACTTCTACGCCCGGGTATTAGCAAAGGTGGCGTTATAGATTCCTATAAAATAAAAGAATTTTTTTATAAGTATATAGGCGATATACATATCAATGAGTTAAACATCCCATTTGTTGCTATAGCACGTGATAGTCGCACGGGCGTAGAAGTAGATATATATGATGCACCATTAATTGATGCTATCATTTCTTCTATATCAGTACCAACAACATTTATACCATATTACTATAATGGGCGATACCTAGTTGATGGTGGTCTATCTAATAATATACCTATGGATATAGCGAGGCATTTTTCTAAATATGTCATAGGAATAAATGTCATCCCTACCCTATCAGATAAAAATGAATGCATAGAAAAAGAAAAAAAAATGTTTGTCAAATCAATAAAAAAAGAACGCAAAAAACTTATACCATTAAATTTCACATATTCAAAAAAGAATAAACAACATAGCAAAATATATTATAAAAAAATCATAGATTTTAAATATAAAGATAAACAAAAAGAAAAATATACATTAGCAGATTCAATTGCAAATACACTATCAATTGAAAATCAAAACCAATTAAATAGAATTAAAATAGATAAAAATAATATAGTAATTAATATACAAGGATTAGAAGATTATACCTCAACAGGCTTCAATAAAGCATCTGAAATCATAAAAATTGGATATGAATATGTAAAAGATAATCATCATTTATTGACTAGATTTTTATAAAATATAAAAAAATAAAAATAATATTTATTATTACATTGACAAACATTATTCTATTTATATACTTAATCTTATATAGTTAAGTATGTTAAAACTTATGTTAATTATATATATAAATATTATTTCATTTTTAAGGCTTTTTTCTTCAAATATCAAAGAAAATTCAAATATACTTTCAGAGCTTGATGCTAAATTTGGTGATGGCGATCATGGTATTACTATGTCTAAAATAGCTAATACTATAGATGATGTTTTGAAAGAAAGTGATAATTTATCTACAAAAGAAATATTTTCTTCTATAAGTTCAAAAATATCTCTGTTAGGCGGTGGGGCTGCTGTCCCTCTTTGGGCAATGATTTTTGAAGGATTATCAAAACCAATAGAAGGCGATGATATATCTTTTGAAATAATAAAAAAAATGTTCATGTCTTCTTTGGATGAAATTTTTTCTATATCAAATGCTAAAGTTGGTGATAAAACTATGATGGATTGCCTAATACCTGTTGTAGAAAAAACATCTGTACTAGACAATGGTGACATAAAACATCTATTAGAAATATCTTACAAAACAGCAATTGAAGGTGCTGAAAATACAAAAAATTATGCCGCAAAATTTGGTCGTGCAAAAAATAGTAAAGAAAAATCTATAGGAACCCCAGATTGCGGTGCTATAAGTATGTCTATATTTTTTAAATCATTTTATGATGCTATATAAATTTCAGAAAATTTGTATGGCAATTCAAAAACTGATAAATAATATTTTATATTTTCTAGGAGGATTTTTTTATGAAGATGAAGAAATTTTTGAACAAGAGTGAGGATATTACAAAAGAGGTACTTGAAGGTTTAGTTCTATCTAATTGCGATATACTAGAACTCAAAGAAGGCAATATCGTTGTAAGTAAGGCATTAAAAGATGCCAATAGGGTAACAATTGTAACAATAGGTGGTGCGGGTCATGAACCTGCTTATCTGGGTTTGTTGGTGATGGTATGCTAGATATATCTGTAGTTGGCGATGTATTTGCAGCCCCTGGTCCCGATAGAGTAATAGAGGCAATAAAAATGGCGGACAAAGGCAAGGGTGTTTTACTTGTTGTCTTAAATCATGCGGGGGATATGCTTGCAGGCAATCTTGTTATGAAGAAAGCTGCCGAACTTAATCTCAATGTAAAAAAATTAGTTACACAAGAAGATGTTTCAAATGCCACTCGTGAAAATGCAGATGATAGGCGTGGTCTTGTTGGTTGTGTTCCTACATATAAAATTGCCGCTGCTGCTGCTAAGATGGGAAAAAGCCTTGAGCAAGTATATGAAGTAGCTTCTAAATTTGCAAATAATATGGCAACCCTTGCTGTGGCTTGTCGTACTGCAACACATCCACAATCTGGTGTTGAATTTGCTGACTTAGGTGATGATGATATGGAAGTTGGAATGGGGCAACATGGCGAAGGTGGCGGTGGAAGAATGCCGATGAAAACAGCAGATAATACAGCAAAACTTATGCTTGAATCTCTAATAAAAGATGTTAATATTCAAAGCCATGATAGTATTATGCTTATTATAAATGGAACAGGTGCTACCACTCTTATGGAAATGCTTATAGTTTATAGGGCATGTGTAAAATTATTGGAATCAAAAAATATTAAAATTGTTGCCAATATGGTTGGTGAAGTGCTTACAGTTCAAGAGCAAGCGGGCTTTCAAATGTTTATAGCCAAGATGGATGATGAGCTTACCACCCTTTGGAATGAGCCATGTAATACACCATACCATAAAAAAATTAAATAATTAGAAAATAAGGATAAAATAACTATGGCAGAAAAAGATGAATCCTCGGTATCTAAAGACTATAAACTTGATATACCATTTCAAAATAGTAGTTTTTATGTAAAGGGTATGGATAATGTTGATTGGGGAATGAAAGACAGACTTTCAAAAATATTTAATAGAAAAAGTGGCAAAACTCTAATGCTTGCCTTTGACCATGGCTATATAATGGGTTCTACTTCAGGCTTAAAAAGGCTCGATGTTGTAGTCCCCCCATTAGCAGATCTTGTTGATGTACTCATGGCAACACGTGGTGCTATAAGAAGCTGTGTTCCACCTATATATAATAAAGCTATTGCACTAAGATGTACTGCGGGTTCTACTGTATTAAAAGATGATATGAGCAATGGAGTTATCGGCGTTGATATAGAAGATGCTATCAGAATAAATGCATCATGCTTGGCAGTTCAAACTTTCATCGGTAGCGAGAATGAAAAGTCATCATTAAATAATCTTGTCCGTGTAATTGATAATGGTAATAAATATGGCATACCTACATTAGGCGTTGTTGCTGTTGGAAAGCAAATGGAACGCAATACTAAATTTTTCTTGCTAGCCACACGTGTTATAGCAGAGCTTGGGGCACAGATTATAAAAACTTATTATTGTGAAGATTTCGAAAAAGTTGTTGCCGCATGTCCTGTACCAATAGTCATTGCTGGTGGTAAAAAATTGCCTAAAAAAGAAGTATTAGAGCTAGTCTACAATGCTGTATCTCAAGGGGCAGCGGGCGTTGATATGGGAAGAAACATTTTTCAAGCTAAAAATCCAATAGCTATAACAAATGCCATATCTATGATAGTTCATGCAAAAGTCACTGCCAAAGAAGCATTTCAATATTATGAACAAAATATAAAAGAATAATTAATAAGGAGATTTTTATGACATTAAAAAAATATTTTCCTATAGCATTATTTATAGGAATCCAAGCCTTTTTTATCCAAATAATCGACCAAGTTCTTATGCAATTTCTACCTACTGTTGGAAATCTTGGATTTGGTTGGATATCATTTCAGGCATGGGCAGTTTATTTTATGGCAGGCTGTACACCAAAAAATGGAGGACGTGCCTTGATTGGTTACATATTAGGGATGATTAGCTCCATAATAATTATATATTTTGGTGGAAGATTTAGCCCTACTTTAGGTTTCTTTTCATTCCCATTAGTACTTTTAGTGGTAGTTCCTCTTATACTATATCTAGACCAAGCACCTCTAATGTTCAACTTTGTCCCTGCTCTATTTGTAGGAGCGGGTGTATTTTTTGGCTGTATGACATATGTCCCTGGTGCTACATTCTCTAATATATTTATTACAGAAGCAGTATATTGTATAGTTGGTCTACTTTTTGGATTAAAGACTATTACATTCCGCACATGGTATGAAAAAAAATATATCAATAATAAATAAAAATTTAATATAAGGAGTAAAATTATGTCAATGGAATTTATGCATGTAGGGATACCTATAACAAACAAAAAACCGAATATGACTTATGCCGAGCCTATGAAAATTTGGATGAGCAACCCTGATGACTATCCCCAAAAAATCGAATATCTAAAATTTGAGGAAGGGACATGTTTTCCTGAAATTTTACATAGACTACCTCATGTTGCTTATAAAGTAGATGACCTTGATAAGTATGTAAAACAAGCAGATTGGGTTATTTTTGAGCCTACTGAAATTGCCCCAAAAGTTAGAATAGCTTTTGTTATGATTGATAATGCTATCTTTGAATATTATGAAGATAAAAATTAATATAATATAAAATATTAATTATAACAAAAAAATACAAAGAACAATAGATTAGCGATAGTAGATATTTATTTATTATAAAGTCTACTACCACTACTCTGTTGTTCTTTTTTCTATATAAAAAACAAAATAACTATTAATATAAAATTGAGTTTAATTCAAAAAATGATAAAATAATAAAAGCAATAAAAAATATAATAGGTTAAATAAAAATGCTTACAAAAAGAGTAATACCATGTTTAGATATAGATAATGGGCGTGTTGTCAAGGGTGTAAACTTTGTTGATTTAATTGATGCGGGCGACCCTGTCGCAATAGCAAAAATGTATAACAAGGCATTGGCTGATGAAATTATATTTCTCGATATAACAGCATCTTATGAAGATAGGTCTATCATGCTCGATATAATAAGCAAGGCAGCTAATGAAGTATTTATACCACTTACAGTTGGTGGCGGTATTAAAAGTGTAGATGATTTCAAACAAATATTAAATGCAGGTGCAGATAAGGTGTCGATAAATTCATCCGCTATAAAAAGCCCTTCTCTTATAACTGATGCCTCATTAAAATTTGGCTCTCAATGTGTTGTTGTCGCTATTGATGCAAAAAAAAATGACAGTGGCAACTATGATGTATATATAAATGGCGGGCGTATCAACACAGGCAAAGATGCACTACTTTGGGCGAAAGAAGTAGAAAAATTAGGAGCAGGCGAAATACTACTTACAAGTATGGATCGTGATGGCACAAGAGATGGTTATGAGCTTACTCTCACTAATTTAATATCTAGCAATGTATCTATACCTGTTATAGCAAGTGGAGGTGTTGGTAATGTCAAACATTTAATAGAAGGAATAACAATAGGAAATGCCGATGCTGTACTTGCTGCCTCTATATTTCATTTTAATGAGATAACTATTAGAGATGCGAAAAGCCAAATGAGAGATGCGGGTATTTCTGTAAGGTTGTAAAATATTTTATTTTTTATAATATTAGTGATATAATAGTATTTATATATAATAGGGTTTATATTATTTATGAGAATAACATTATCAATGACAATAGCAGAACTCATTCAAACATTTGAAAATGAATTTGATGCTAAGATTAGTATAAGTAGCAAAGATAAAAAAATGTCTACAGTTCTTTTCGATATTTCAAAAGCAAAAGATAAAAATGTTGCTATATCTATAAGCAAGTCAACTAGAGTTCGAAGTATAGAAAAAATGTTTATGGATAGTTTTGGAATCCCTATACAAATAGGCAATAAGCTTGGATATATTGCTCCAAAGGATTCAATACTTGCAACTATAAATGAAAATATGGAAGCCTCTATTGGTCTAAATAATAAAATTGACGGCTTAGATGATAGCGACAATAGTGGACAATATGCTGAAATTGATGATGATAATAATGCAAAAGAAAATATAAAACAAAATAATCCCGCTACAAAAATAGAAAAAAACATAAGAAAGCTTTCAAATACAAATGATGAAAAAAAAGAAGACCCTAGAATAAAGTCTCTACAAGAAAAGTATCTACATTATCAAAAAACAGAAAAATATGCCGATATGAAAATACTTATAACAGAAATAGAAACCTCAATGTTGGCTTTAAATAATAGAAAAGATAATGATAGAATATTATTAAAAAGAGTATTGGATGAAACAAAACTAAATGCATTAAACGTAGCTAATATTTATAAAAAGAAAAGGCGATTTTTTGTGTTCGTTTTTGCAATTATTGCCTTGCTTATATTTACGGGTGGTACAACAGTTAGTCTATTAGAAAGATATAATGAAAAATTGATTTCAGAAGATATAAATAAAATCATCAGTCGAGAAGATGATAATGGAAGCAATGTAAACACTGAACTATTATCAGAGAAACAAAAAGAATTACAAAGGCTACAAAACAGCGGCATCAAAAAAGATATAATGTTAATCATTGGAATATTTTTTGTTACAATAACCTTAATATTCGTTGTAAAGCTACATAAATATATAGTTACATCTACAAGATTTAATCAGAATATTTAATTGTTGTCTATTTTTCAATTTTAACAACATTGATATTAGCTTCCTCAAAAAATGACATAGAAAAGTCATCAGGATAGCCTTCTAAATAAAAAACAGATTTTATCCCACAATTTATAATCATCTTAGCACATATAGAGCAAGGTTGATGAGTACAATATAAAAATGCCCCATCAACCGATACACCATACTTTGCAGCCTGTATAATCGCACTTTGCTCTGCATGTACAGCACGGCATATTTCATGCCTTTGCCCACTTGGAATATTTAATTTTTCTCTAAGACATCCACCAAGATACTCGCAATGAGCAGTATCCTTTGGAGCCCCATTATAACCTGTTGCTAATATCCTATTATCTTTAACCAAAATAGCACCAACCTGTCTACGCAAACATGTGCTTCTCGTAGCTACGAGTACAGCTATATCTAAAAAATAAGTCTGCCAATTTGGTCTCATATTTTTATCCAATTAAAAACATCTTAAGATACCATTAGATTCAAATTAAATATTATATATTTAAAAATTATTTATTTTTATGTCTATTTTTTCTTAGTCTCTTCTTTCTCTTATGAGTTGCCATTTTCTGGCGTAGTCTTTTGCGTCCTGAAGGCATTTTTTCTCCTTAGATAAAATTTAGTTTACGGCACAACGATATTGCACCTGTAAGTAATTTATACTATCATTTTTATATAAAAATTTCAAGACTTTTACATTTAAATAAGTAAATTATTTGATATTATTTATTATTATTCATATACTAATTGTAAGACTATTTTTTATTGCAAAAACAAATAAAAGGAGATTGTTATGGAAATTTTAAAAAAATATAGTTTATTACTACGTTTAATAGCTGGTATTATAATTGGTATTTTGATTGGTATGCTCGATAATGAGATACTCATTAGAATATTTGCAACATTCAATGATCTATTTGGGCAACTATTGAATTTTACGATACCCCTTATAATCTTAGCATTTATAACATATGGTATATCAAACCTACAAACAAAATCAAAAAATCTTTTGGCAGCAACGGTTGGTATATCATACTCATCCACAATTATAATGGGAACATTTGCCTACCTTGTTGCATCTAATTTATTACCAGATTTATTAGCTGGAAAATCAATTGCAGATATTACAGCTAGAGATGTAAATATGAGTTCATATATAACAGGATTAAAAATACTACCGCTAATGGATGTTATGACCGCCCTTGTGCTAGCATTTATTATAGGTATAGGGCTTGCCACGAAAGGAAGTCCTTCAACATTAAAAAGTGCATTTGAAGACTTCCATAGTATAGTTTCATTATTTGTATCAAAAGTAATTATACCACTTCTACCTATTTTTATTGCAGGTACATTTGCAAAGATGTCATATGCGGGTAAAGTTGGGGCAGTTATGAGCTCTTTCTTAATGGTTTTTATATTAGCTATTTCTATGCATATAATTGCACTGTGCATTCAATATACAATAGCAGGCACTGTTGCAAAGAAAAATCCTTTTATGCTACTTAAAAACATGATACCCGCTTATATAACAGCCGTTGGAACACAATCATCTGCTGCGACAATCCCTGTTACAGCACAATCAATTAAAAATAACGCTGTAAAGCCACAGATAGCAGAGTTTGTATCATCATTATGTGCAACCATACATTTGTCTGGTTCAATGATTACTATCACAACATGCTCTATCGCTGTTATGATACTTTCAGGCTACACTTTTTCTATAACTAATATGATACCATTTATATTAATACTTGGTGTTATGATGGTCGCAGCACCCGGTCTACCCGGTGGGGCTATAATGGCTGCTGTTGGAATACTGCAATCATCACTTGGTTTTAATGAAGCAATGACAGCTCTAATGATAACATTATACCTCGCCCAAGATAGCTTTGGCACAGCATGTAATGTTACAGGTGATGGTGCTATCGCTGTAATTGTTAATAAAATTGCAGACAAATAATAATAATAAAATATTTTTCATACTAAATTAATATTAACAAGTTGGGAGAATAAAATCTTCCAGCTTATATTTATATATTACACTCATGCCAATATAAATAAATACAAAAAACTATTTATATATGTAATACTAAAAAATAGTTTTATTCTAATCTAGCCGATGATTAAATTGATATTAAATATAGCTAACTATATAATAATAGAATTAGAAAATTACTCTTAAAAATTAGGTTGTTATTATGGAAAAAAATATAAAATTAAAAATAGCTGGAATGCATTGTGTTGCTTGTGCTGTTTCTATAGAAAAATCTTTGAATAAAATAGATGGTGTAAATAGAGCTGATGTAAACTATGCCACAGAAAGTGCTAATATAGTATATAGTAATAAAATAGTCGGGCTTGAAGCAATAAACCTAGCTATAGAAAAACTCGGCTTTAAAGTTGTCGATAAAGATGAAAGTATAGATAAAATAAAAGAAAAAGAAGATAAGTTATTATTTCTACGCCTTATAATTTCTTTAATATTTACTATCCCACTTTTCTATATATCTATGGCTCCTATGATAGCTTTTATAAAATTGCCATATCCAAATATATTATCTCATACACAAGACCCTTTGCTATTTGCTATAATATCTTTTATTCTTTGTATCCCTGTTATCGCATTTGCATATAAATTTTATATCAATGGCTTTATGTCATTCATGCAAAAAAGTCCAAATATGGATACACTCATTGCTCTTGGTACCGGCGCTTCAGTGATATATAGTGTATATTCTATGTACCTTATTAATATAGGTGCTGATATAAAACCACATGAAGGGCTCTATTTTGAATCAGCCGCTGTTATAATTACATTAGTGACACTTGGAAAATATCTCGAAAGTAAAAGCCGTAGTAAAACAAATGAGGCTATAAAAAAACTCATAAAGCTACAACCAAAAACAGCAAATATAATAAGATTTACTAAAGAAATATCTATACCCATTGAAGATATAAAAATTGGAGATATTGTCGTTGTACGCCCCGGCGAAAGGATACCTATTGATGGCACCGTTATAGATGGATATTCAGCAGTAGACGAATCTATGCTTACAGGCGAAAGTATACCTGTTGAAAAAAAAATGGGTGATAAGGTTATAGGGGCATCAATAAATAAAAATGGCTTCTTTCAATTTAGAACAGAAAAAATTGGAGATGATACAGCCCTTTCGCAAATAATAAAATTGATAGAAGAATCGCAAGGCTCAAAAGCACCAATAGCAAAACTCGCTGATATAGTATCTGGATATTTTGTACCAATAGTATTACTTATCGCTATAGCGGCATCATTTGCATGGTTTATAACTACAAAAGATTTTAATTTTGCATTCACAACATTTGTATCAATACTTGTTATCGCATGCCCATGTGCACTTGGTCTTGCAACACCCACGGCTATTATAGTTGGAACAGGGAAAGGAGCTGAACTTGGCATCCTATTCAAAAATGCAGAGGCACTCGAAACAACACATAAAATAGATACTATAATGTTTGATAAAACAGGTACACTTACAAATGGCAAACCTTATGTTACAGATATCATTGCTAAAAATGAAGACTATGTACTTTCACTTGCATCTTCTGCTGAAAGAGGGAGCGAACATCCACTTGCAGAGGCTATCATAAGGGCTGCAAAAGGTAAACATTTGGCATTACCTCCTATCAGAAATTTTAAAAACTATCCTGGATATGGAATCGAAGTTTATGTTAATGATAAAAGAATTCTACTTGGAAATAAAAAATTTATGGACAAAGAAGATATTAGCATAGGTGAATATGAAATAAAATCTAATATACTATCGAAAGAAGGCAAAACATCTATGTATATTAGTGAAGACAATAAACTAATTGGTATCATAGCTGTACTTGACACCTTGAAAGAAGGCAGTAAAGAAACTGTTCTAGAATTAAATAAAATGAACATAAAAACTGTTATGATAACAGGTGATAATGAAAAAACAGCATTTAGTATTGCAAAAGAAGTTAATGTAAATGAATTTATTTCAGATGTACTACCAAGAGAAAAATCTAATGAAATAAAAAAGCAACAACAAAATGGTAAAATTGTTGCTATGGTTGGTGATGGTATAAATGATGCCCCTGCCCTTACTCAAGCAAATGTAGGTATTGCCATTGGTAGTGGGACTGATATTGCAATAGATAGTGCTGATATTGTGCTTATTAAATCAAATATATCAGATGTACTTAATGCAATATCCTTGAGTAAAGCTACTATAAGAAATATAAAGCAAAATTTATTTTGGGCTTTCTTCTATAATATACTAGGCATTCCTCTCGCATCGGGCGTCCTTTATTTATTTAGAGATGTTCTTATATACACGAGAATTGGTGGTGGTCTTAGTTTAATACTTGGCGATCAGTTTTTACTAAACCCAATGTTTGCAGCCTTAGCAATGTCATTTAGTAGTATTTCAGTAATCTTAAATGCACTTAGGTTAAATTCATTCAAGCCAAAAAATTATTAAAAGCATATATACTCTAGCTATAAAATATTAATAAATAGTTTCTTTTTTTTAACTATTATTAATAGCATAGAAAAATATTTTTTTTAATGCCAAAAAATTATATTTTTCTATAAAAGACAACACTCTATGATGCAGTAAATTCTACCTATCGTTAGGTACATTAAGTATTATAGCAAAATTAAATATTTTGTCAAGATGAAAAAATAAAATTTTGATAATAGATGCAGGTTTTTTTATTAGTCATAGATAGATTTGTTTAGAAATTATATAGTAGTAAGATTGAAATATTGACAAAGAGATATTTTTAGTGTATTATGTTGTAGTCTTAGAAAGCTCGGGTGGTGAAATTGGTAGACACAACAGCTTGAGGTGCTGTCGGGTAATTCCGTGCTGGTTCAAATCCAGTCTCGAGCAATATTATAAAATAAAGCGTATATAAATTGTAGCATTATTTTTATGTGCGCTATTTTTATTTTAGAGAAAAAATAATTGCGCTATTTTATTCCGGGGCATTTTCTTTTAAATTTACTTTTTAATATATTGCCATTAATGTCCATATATTCATCCCAATATGGGAATGTGGAGCACTGGCTAGGTTTGTCTTCTTGTATTATACAAAGATTATCTATTAGAAAAGAACAGCATGAATCTTTTTTGACTATATGATAGTATTCACCAAACTCATCTTTTTCTAAATATGAAAATATAAAATCTTGTCTATCCATATTTAAAATATTAGACGCTTTATCTATTTCTTCTTCTGTAAAAAAAACATAGCCCTCTTCACAACAACAATATCCACATTTTGTACAGCTAAAAGAATAATATTTTTCTGGAAATTTTTCTTTCATTTTTATACTTGTTAGGGTTATACCTATTTTATTTTTTCATTTAATATTTTAATTATAGCATTAAGTCTACTTATATCTGTTTGTTTACCAGTTTCTTTTTGATAGGCAGATATTGTAAACTTATAATCTTCTATTAAAGAGAGCAATTCTTCATTTGTCATATTATCTATAGATTTTTTATTTTTTGGTAGTTTTATTTTATTTCCAAAAAAGTATATGTCTGGTGATTTGAATGTATCTGAATTTAATCTATATATGGTAGTCCATCTTCTCTCATCACCAAGTTTATTTATGGCAACAGTTCTGACGCTTTCTTTCCATTTTAATGTATAGATTTCATAATTTCCATCTACTGGTGGAATGGCAGTTTCTGTTTTAATATTATCATTTACTATTATTTTGTTATCAGTGTTTTCTACTTTTATTTCTTTATTGATATTTGTTTCTTCTTTTTTAATTGGAGGTGCTTCATCTACTATATTTTCTTTTGTACTTTGCTCTTCATCAACTTTATTTATTAAAGAGTTATTAGTAGTAGTATTTTCTTTTTTATCTATTACATTGATGACTTTTTCTTCATCTGCAATATTGGTGTTTATAATTGGATTATCTATAACATCTTCAGGCTCTATATTTTTTACTTCACTTTGATTTTTAATGTCATTTTCAAGTACAGAAGATGCAATGGAAGTATCTTTATTATTTTGCTGATTTATCACAAAAAATACTATTCCAATAGCAATTATTAAAAATAGGGCTATCAAAGATAAAGGTAGTATTTTATTATTTTTCTTGTTAATAGATTTGTATTGAGCCCCATTGTATGATTTTTTATCATAAAAAGATTTATCTTTATCTTCTTTTCTTTCCTTTACAGTATTTATTGTTTTAAGTAGATTATCAATAGATTCTGTTTTCTTTTCTTCTTGTTTAATACTATCTTTATCATCGATAGTATTTTTTTTGTAGAGGTTTGTACTCAATAAATTATCTATAGATGTTGCTTTATTATTATCTTTTTCAATAGGCTTATTTAATAATGTTTTATCTTTATCAGTGTTTTGAGTCTCTCTTTTTTCTTTTGCAATACTTATAGCTTCTAATAAATCGTCAATAGATTCAATTTTACTATTATCTTCCTTGGCGATGTTTTCATCATTTTTCGTCTCTTTTATTTGAGGGCTCTTCTTTTCTGTACTTTGATTATCAGTATTGGTAGAGTTAAATACTGAGTCTGTGATTGTTTTATTATCTGTAGAAAATACACTTTTCTTTGATGATAAGTCTTCAGTTGTAGTTTCTTTTGGTGAAAAAATACTGTCATTTTTATTTTCACTTTTAACTTTAGTTAGATTTTCTTTATCTAAAGGCTTAAATATGGTGGATTCATTTTTTGATGCCGCTGGTTTACTGGCCGTTTTTTCGCTAGTTTTTTTTACAGAGGGGGTAGTCTTTTTACTTTCAACTTTTTTCTTCGATGTTGGTGAAGATTTTTCTTTTGATTTAGTTAATGTACTTTTATCCGCTAGACTCTTACCTGTACTTTTTTTAACTGTCTCTATTTTTTTTTTAGTTGAAGTTTTTTTCGTAGCCATAATATTTTATCCTAAAAAGCACCTCATTTTGCTTTCTGTTTATTTTTAATAAGTATTTCTCTAACTTTTTCAGTTGTTTCTATACCAAAGGCATTTTTACTAATATTTCCATTTTTTATAAAATCAACCAAAACACTTGAGACATCTCCATTAGGCATAAAAGAATGTTTTTTTATAATATATGCACAATCTGCCATAAATATAATTGTACGTAATGCTTCTAAATCTTCAGAATATTTCTCTAGTATCTTATTTGGTGTATCTACATCCAAGCATATAAATTTATAGCATGCCTTAAAAAACAGTGGATTTATATCATCAGAGACAGATTTTTTCTTTTTTATAGGCTTTTTATAATATCTAACGGGATTATAATGTGAAAAATCACGCGGCTTAATACCAAGCATTTGAGCATAAAACTCTTCTTGATATGGCATGAGATAATTATGACTAACAATCTTATTTTTTGTGCCTATTTCAACAACATGTATTATGAGGAATTCTCTAAGTACCTTTAAAGACTTAACGATAGTAGCCCTACTGCCAATACCAGAGGCGCTTTGTATCGTAGAATGAGTAACCTTAGAAAGCCCATCTTTATAATCATAGTTTGAAGCTAATATTGTATATATTTCTTTCGCTGTAGAAGGCAATTCTTTCCATAACTTATTTTCCAAGAGAGGATGTGGCAAAAAAGAGGTTTTTTTACATAAATCAGATAAAATTGACATCTTTTCGCTTTGATTGCTATCGACAACATCTATTCCCATTAAATCTAATTCCAATGAATGCTCCAAAGTAACTTATCTATACGAAGTTTATTATATCCCATTTATATATAAAATCAAGTATACTATAATATGATATTTTCTTAATTTATCTAAAAAACAAGAAAACAAATAAATAATATTTTTTAAAAAAGCGAAGATACTGTAGTTATAAAACATTTTTACATTATTATATATATTCAAGAAATCTAATTCAGATTAAGCAGCCAGATAAGTAAAAAAATGTTTATAAAATTAAAATTCAACTTTAGCTAATATATAATACCTATCATCTGTTGCTCCTTGGAAACCTATGCTAAAATCAGCTTTTCCAGCTTGGAGTTTACAATATACTGTATATTCAAATAAAAATAGTTGTTCATCTGAATTTTTGCTAATATAAAATAATTCTCTAAAAGCAATATTAAGTATATTCCATTCAAATCCCTGCTCTAATCTAACATAGTGGGCATCTCCTTCTTTCCATGTATATTCTAATACAAGATTAATAAAAAATTGATTATCAAGTATTTGTAGAGGTATTGTACTTGCAAATGTAGATTGTACAAGGGATTCAAAGAAGCTCATGTTATAGTTTGCTGGATCTTGTCTATTTTCATGTTGATATAGTAGTCTTGCCGAAAAATATGGTAGATTTAATCTAAACATAACGGCTTTTGGGATACTATGCCTATAATCGCCCTGTGAATAAGCAAGCTCATAATAATTACCTATAACTCCAACACGTATACCAGCACCATTTAATACAGTTGGGATATACCAATGTGGGGCATCATATGATGTGGGATTTGTTCTATCAACATAATGTGGCATAAGCATATATGTAGTTGTATCTATATCAAATGTTGCCCTACCACGTAGTGATACTAGTAAATGATTGAACGCAACCACTTGAACCCCTCCATCATAAAGACCAATATTGCCTTTAATAAAAGCATAATCTTCATTAGGGTCATGGGTATCAAAATATCCATTTATTGTAATAAACGGGCTTATACTAAAATATTTAGAATTAAATGTTTCGCCTAATGTAAAAAATACATTGTCCATTTTGAATGTATTGTTATGTATACCATATGAAAAATACGCTTCCATATGCATTTCTATAGAATTTAGAACATTTACAAATGGGGACAATTCTTCATTATATGGGCTATCTTTTGGTCTTTTATAATCATCCCTAACATAATCATAGGGTATACTCTGTACTGTATCTCTGTCACTATTGTCAACGAATATAGAGAAAGCATCGACAGCAACACCTAATTTTTTTTGATCTTTTTCGGTAAAAGGTGATTGTGCAAATAAAGCTGTTGTTGTTAGAATATATAGTGAAAATATAATAATATTTTTTATATAATATTTTTGTTTATTGTTAGAATTTCTGCCCATCATCATAATCTGTATCATCCTTTTTCCTTGTTTTTTGAAAAAGAATATCCATTAAGGCATTTATGAGATTTCTAAAACCATACCTAGCAGAGCCAATATCTTTTACAAATTTTGAAAATCCATAAGCTGTATCTGTAACATTATCAACGACATTATGTATATTTTCCAAAGAATTATCTAATCTGTCGATTTCATTAGATGCAAAGGATGAAACCTTTTTTATATCTTCTGAAATATCATCTAACTTGTCAATAAAATGTTCAATTTTTTTAAAATGTTTACGATAAACTGAAATTAACATTATTAACAAAGTAATAATCAATATCAAAAGTATGAAAGCGACAATGGCTATAGAAATAGTCATTATATTTATTTGAAAAATTATATCTGAGTTCATAAAAAATTATATGTTAAACTTCTTTGACTTTAGTTTTGATTTTATCAACAGCATCTTTACCTTTTTCTACCATACTACTAGTTGAAGTTTTGCTCTTTTCAATAATATCACTTACTTTTTCTTTTCCTGTTTCACACATATCATCAAGCTTATCTTTTATATCCGCCCTTGTTTCGCTACCAGGTTTAGGAGCGACAAGTACACCAACAGCTAAGCCAACTCCAACGCCAAATGCAAAAGAAAAAAATCCTGCTATAACTTTAGACATAATACCCTCCAAAAATTATTTATGCTTCAATAACATTGCAATATTAAACTAAAAATATACATTTGTCAAATTTTGAGGTAGGAATATATCGAAAGCGGCACATAAGAAACTTGTAAAGATTGCAATAGAT
>CAMRBQ010000037.1 GCA_947040495.1 uncultured Spirochaetia bacterium | reverse complement strand
CTTCTTATTAGATTATGGTCGAATATTTTTTGTCCTAGTTAGTATAGCCTATCCAATCATAGCAAGTAGCTCATATAATTTTTTTGCTTTTCTTTTATATCTGTATTTTCTAAATGAAAAATTAAAATACCCGCATTAAAGTATTTCTCAAATCTTTCTTTCGTATGCTTTAAAAAATTTAATTCATACTCTTTGTATGTTCCAGAAAAATTATTAAAATTAACTTTATGGCTTGCACAACCATTTTGCCATAGTATAGCGTCTTTGCATGCGGCTATTGAATTACTTTCTATATCTAAGTTATACAAATTATATATATAATCTATCAAATAAGAATCGGCATCTATATATACAACTCTCTTAAAGTGTATAAATAAATTAAATATAACAAGCCTATAATATGTAGCTCTACTAACATGCCTTGTTTCAGAGGCTGCTAAAAATTCATCTTTCATATCGATAAAATGTATTTTAATATTTTTATGAATAGATATTAAATTGTAAAAATTACTTTTACCTATTATTCCACCGTCAAGAATGTATATATAATAATTTGTATTACTACAAGAACTGTCTATCATTTAAGATATGGTTACCCATAGACATGGTTCAAAGTTTCTGTCTACACAAGTGTAATAACAGCATATTTTTCATCTTCTTTATATGGTGCATCTAGAGGTTTTATTAACTTTAATCTTTCTATCATATCTGTTTTTGAAGATATGCTGCCCTGAGAAAAGTACACCATCAATATAAATAAAATGCTAAATATATTTTTATTTTTTTATTATTGTATACCACAGTTATAACAGTTACTAATATTTTTTACTGTAGAGTATATTTTAGACATATACATTCTCCTAGTTAATTGTGCTAAATATAATATAAAATATTTCTATGGATTAAATATAGCATTGAAAACATAATCATTTTTAAATAGTATATACAATAATTTATTCCATAAAATCTATTAATGAATCTTCAACTGATATATGTCGCATTTTTTTTAATGCACGTTTTTCTATTTGCCTTATTCTTTCTTTTGTCAGGTTAAACTCTTGCCCTATTTCTTTTAGGGTTTTTGGTTTATTACCATCAAGACCATATCTGTATGTTATTATTTTAAGCTCAGCCTCTGTTAGATGTGCTATTGCCTTAGAAAGTATACTCGATAAATCACTCTCTATTAATTTTTGCTCGGGCTGTTTATTCTTCTTATCTTCCACTATATCGCCAAAGCTCTCATCACTATCCGAATGTATAGATTCAGCATTAAGAGATATATGTACTCCTGAAATATTTATTAAATGTGCAATATCTTCTTTACTCTTATTGAGGATATCAGCAATCTGTTCGACATCAGGTTCTTTACCTTCTTTATAATATATATTATGTATAATTCTTTCTACAGCAATAAGGTCATTTGCTTTATTTAATGGCAATCTTATAAGACGAGATTTTTCATTTATAGCCTTCAATATAGATTGTTTTATCCAATATACGGCATATGAAATAAAATGATATCCTTTATCAGGTTCAAATCTATCAGCTGCTATCACAAGACCAACATTGCCCTCGCTTATTAGGTCTTCTAATGCGATACCATTATTTTGATATTTTTTGGCAATAGATATAACAAATCTAATATTACTTTTTATCAGCTTAGTTCTTGCTGCTTCATCACCTTGTTTTACCTTTTGTACAATATCTATCTCTTCTTCCCTAGTCAAGAGACGCTCTTTTTTTGCATCATTAAGGTATAATGATAAATTATTTTCTGTTATATGTTTATATTCTTTCATATACAATTTAATTATAATAAAGCTTATTCACAAAATATAAGCTATGTATTTTTTAATAAAACCCCTATCCCTAGCATATAGCATATATTTTCTAATGCTTATTGTCAATAGCACTTTATTAATTATATTAGCTCTATATAGTTATATATATCGGTATTAAAGTGATTAAAATAAAAATAATTGCTCCATATTTTCTTTATTATACGCCTTTATTTTATGATAAATACTAAATTTAGTATTTATATTGTACTTATTTGATAGATAACTTATTTTTTTGTCAATTTTTTGCTGATATGATACACTCAAATATGGTGTTTTATATAAAACCAAATATTTTTCATACAGATTTGGAAACTTTGTCCTTATAAAATTTAAATATAATTTTCTACATTCATCTTTGATAATAAGACTGCCTATATTTATGTGATTTAAATTTAGTTCTTTTGATTTTTTGAAAAGAGCCTCTATCGTATCCTCTGTAAGCATTGGCATAATTGGGATTATATTTATACCAATATCAGCCTTGGTCTTTTTCATTTCTGACAACATATTAAAGCGTCTCTCTGGCTCTACCGCATTGGGCTCAAGAATAGAAGCTAATGATTTATTAGGCGTTGTTATAGTGCTAGATATATTTACATATGTAATATGAGAAAGTTTATCTATTAAATCAAAATCCCTTAATATCAAATCACTTTTTGTAAATATCATCATTGGTGTTTTATATTTTATAAGCAACCTTAATATTTCTGGCATTATTTTATATTTTTTTTCTATACACTGATAGCTATCGCATACACTACCAAGATTTATTATATTATTATTATCCCAATTTTTTGAACTAAGTTTTTCTTCAAGTTTTTCTACAACATTTTGTTTTACAAATATTTCACCAAAAAAATTTCTAGAATCAAGATATTTATGAGAATATAAAGCATAACAATATTTACATTGATGAATACAGCCCCTGTAAATATTTAAATCATAACAAACAAATGAACCATGATCTACTTTATTTAAAGCCGATTTGCATTCTATTTCTATATATTTAACCATATCAAATATTTCTTGCTTTATTATAAATATTTATATAATACATATTATTATTGTTTTTATTTCAACTTTTATAAATTTACTTTTTTAAAATATCGAATTAAAAGAATAAAAAAGCCCCGACATGTAAACACATATCAAGGCTTTTATTTTTATGATAACTAAGAATTAAATATATCTTAGTACATTCCACCCATTCCACCAGGCATTCCACCACCACCAGGCATAGCAGGGGCTTCAGGCTGAGGTAAATCTGTGATAAGAACCTCTGCTGTAAGCACTTGTGAAGCAATAGATGCTGCATTTTGTAATGCACTTCTAGTAACCTTAGCAGGGTCAATAATACCAGCTTTTAACATATCTACCCACTCATTAGTTAGGGCATTAAATCCGATATTACCACTTTGTTTTTTAGCTTCCATAGCAATAACTGCTCCGTCAAGACCAGCATTTGTAGCTATCATTCTAATAGGCTCTTCAATAGCACGGCAAACAATATTTACACCAATCTGCTCATCACCTTCTAATTTAATTTCAGCAAGTTTTGCTTGTGCATGTAAATATGTAATTCCACCGCCAGGGATGATACCCTCTTCTACAGCAGCATGAGTAGCAGAAAGAGCATCTTCAACACGAGCTTTTTTCTCTTTCATTTCTACTTCTGTAGCAGCACCGATATTTATAACAGCAACACCACCACTAAGTTTTGCAAGACGTTCTTGTAGTTTTTCTTTATCATAATCGCTATCTGTTTCATCAATTTGTTTACGGATAGTAGCAATTCTAGCTTCTACATCTTTTTTGACACCGCCACCTTCAACGATTGTTGTGTTTTCTTTGTCAATAGTAATCTTTTTTGCAGTACCAAGTATAGGAAGGTCAGTATTTTCAAGTTTCATACCAAGTTCTTCACTTATTACAGTACCACCTGTAAGTATAGCAATATCTTCAAGCATAGCCTTTCTTCTATCGCCAAAACCAGGGGCTTTTACAGCACATACTTGTAAAACGCCACGCATTTTGTTAAGTACAAGTGTAGCTAATGCTTCGTTTTCTACATCTTCAGCAATAATAACAAAAGGTTTGCCTGTTTGAGCAATTTTTTCAAGAACAGGTAATAGTTCCTTCATGTTTGATACTTTTTTGTCATATAAAAGAACAAAAGCATCTTCTAACTCAGCTGTCATATTATCTGGATTTGTTGTGAAATACGGAGAGATATAACCACGGTCAAACTGCATACCTTCTACAACATCAAGATATGTATCAAGAGATTTTGCCTCTTCTACAGTGATAACTCCATCTTTTCCAACTTTTTCCATAGCCTCGCTTATAATCTCACCGATGCTACTATCATTATTTGCAGATATTGTAGCAACTTGGCAAATCTCTTCTTTACTTTTTATTTGCTTAGCTTCTTTTTTAATAAAATCAACGATAACATCTACAGATGCCATAATTCCACGTTTAATTAACATCGGGTTAGCACCACTTGTTACATTTTTCAAGCCTTCTCTAACCATTGACTGTGCAAGTACTGTAGCTGTTGTAGTTCCATCGCCTGCAACGTCATTTGTTTTTGTAGAAACTTCTTTTACTATTTGAGCACCCATATTTTCAAATGGATCTTCAAGTTCGATTTCTTTTGCAATTGTTACACCATCATTTATAACTGTAGGTGGGCCAAATTTTTTGTCGATAACAACATTACGTCCGCGTGGACCAAGCGTAATTTTTACTGTATTTGCTAGAGCATCAATACCTTTGAGAAGGGATCTTCTAGCTTCTTCACCAAATAATAACTGTTTAGCAGCCATAGCTGTTCTCCTTTTATTTTAATTAATTTTTTATTTTTAAAAACTTATAGTAGTTTTACATCGGGTATATTACATTAAAATCAAATATTTTTCAAGCTATTTTAATTTAACATTTATATTTTATATAAATAACTATATAGATTATGAATATATACATGTTTTATTTCAAATACAATTGACAAAAAGCATGATAGTTATATATTATAAAAAATATAAGTTTTATAGAGGCATCTATGCAAATTAAGCATTTACTAGGCATCGAAAATCTTAGCAAAGAAGAAATAGAAACTATAATAGATACAGCAAAACCCTTCAAAGACATATTCACCCGCTCTGTAAAAAAAGTACCTGCCTTAACTGGCAAAACAGTCGTAAATTTATTTTTTGAAAACTCAACTAGAACAAGGACATCATTTGAGCTTGCCGCAAAAAGACTTGGTGCAGATGTTATAAATTTTTCTGCCTCTACTAGCAGCGTAAGCAAAGGCGAAACAGTATCTGATACCGCCAAAACAATTGAAGCCATGACTAGCGATATCATTGTTATGAGGCATAGTCAATCGGGGGCAGCCTCTCTACTCGCAAAAAATGTGAAAAGCTCTGTTATTAATGCAGGCGATGGTATGCATGAACATCCAACACAAGCATTATTAGATATGTTCACAATACTCGAAAAAAAAGGAAAAATAGAAGGCTTAAATGTTGTAATACTTGGAGATATACTACATTCTCGTGTCGCAAGGTCAAATATATATGGTCTATTAAAACTTGGAGCAAATGTTACTCTATGTGGGCCACCTACACTTGTGCCTAATTTTTCTGACATGAATGTTACTGTAGAATATAATCTAAAAAATGCATTAAAAGACGCTGATGTTATAAATATATTACGCATTCAAAAAGAGAGAATGGAATATAGCTATTTCCCTTCGATTAGAGAATATACAAATCTCTTTGGTCTTACAGAAGATAAATTAAAATATGCCAAAAAAGATTTACTTATTATGCATCCAGGCCCTATGAATAGAAATATTGAGATAGGTAATTCTGTAGCAGATTGTCCATTATCGGTTATCAATGAACAGGTTACAAATGGTGTTGCTGTGAGGATGGCAATACTTTATCTTGTATCAGGAAGTTCGGTGAATATTGCAAACAATGATATAAATGAATAAAACAGACCATTAAGCGGAGTAAAATAAAAAATGAAACTTCTCATAAAAAATGCTATTGTTAATGACCCTATAAATAATATAGATAATGAAAAATTAGATATACTAATTGAAAATAATATAATTAAAGATATATCAAAAAATATAGATGACAGCCTCGCTGATGATATTATAGATGCCACTAACTTACTAGTTGTACCGGGCTTGATAGATATGCATGTACATCTCCGTGAACCGGGGCAGGAAGGAAAAGAAAGTATAAAAAGTGGTAGCATGGCAGCAGCAGCAGGCGGCTTTACTTCAATAGCTTGCATGGCAAATACCAATCCCCCAATTGATTCTGCGGGGCAAGTAAAATACGTTATACTCACAGCCATAAATGAAGCAATAGTAAATGTATTCCCATATGGTGCTGTAACCAAAAATCTTGGTGGTGAGCTTATTACTGAA
This sequence comes from uncultured Spirochaetia bacterium, assembly GCA_947040495.1. Classification (GTDB taxonomy): domain Bacteria; phylum Spirochaetota; class Brachyspiria; order Brachyspirales; family Brachyspiraceae; genus CAMRBQ01. The sequence goes on along the minus strand of CAMRBQ010000037.1, from coordinate 11,861 downwards.
ATGGGCGATATGCTTGCCTCTGGTGCTATAGCATTTTCAGATGATGGGCGTAATATAAATAGAGCTGATACTATGAGGCGTGCATTAGAATATCTTAGTATGTATGACAAACCAATTATCGTGCATGCCGAAGATGAAAACCTTGTGGGTAAAGGCTCTATGCATGAAAGCACTTTATCTCGAAACCTTGGGCTACATGGAATACCACGAGAAGCAGAAGAAATAATTGTTGCAAGAGATATATTGCTCGCAAGGCTTACAAATGGGCGTATTCATATTACCCATACATCAAGCAAGGGAAGTGTTGAACTAATACGTAAAGCAAAATCAGAAGGAATCAAAATTACAGCCGACACAACACCACATCATATATCTTTGGTTTGTACAGATATTGGCGACTATGATACAAATATGAAAATGCGTCCACCACTTAGAGAAGATAGTGATTTGAAAGCATTAATTAAAGGCTTATATGATGGAACAATTGACGCCATTGCGACAGACCATGCTCCACATTCTGAATTTGAAAAATCATTTGAATTTAATATTGCACCAAATGGTATTATAGGACTTGAAACTGCAATACCAATAGTGCTTGAAAATCTTATCAATTATAAAAAAGAAAATTATAAAACACTTGTAAATGTTATGAGTATAAACCCAAATAATATACTTGGATTAAATAGAGCTAATTTATCAAAAGGCTCTATCGCAGATATTACTATAATTGACACAGACATAGAATATATTTATACAAAAGAAATGATAGTAAGTAAAAGCAAAAATTCCCCGTACATCGGCAAAAAAATGAGGGGTAAAGCCGCCTATACAATAGTATCTGGAAAAGTTGTATACAAAAATAAAATTAAATAAAAATACAATCAATGCTAAAAAAAGAGAATACTCCATTAATTGAAACCGATAGACTTATATTAAGAAAATTTTTAGACACTGACATAGAAGATATGTTTTCTCTCTATAGCGACAAAGAAGTAAATACATTTTTACCTTGGTTTCCATTTGACTCAATCGAAAAGACTAGAAACTATCTTCACAATAATATATTTGCTGAATACAAAAAACCTATAGGCTATCGTTATGCTATAGCACATAAGCAATTAAATAAAGTCATAGGATTCATTTCTTTATTTCAAATTAATGAAGAAACTAAAAGTGGCGACTTAGGCTATGCACTTAGCAAAGATTTTTGGAATAATGGTATTATAACAGAGGCATGTAAAGAAATATTAAAAAAATTAAAGGACAATGGCTTTAAATATATAACAGCGACACATGATATTAATAATCCAAGTAGTGGGAAAGTCATGAAAAAACTCAATATGATTTATCAACATTCATATGATGAAATGTGGCAACCAAAAAAATTTATGGTTACATTTAATCTATATAAAATAGAATTCCACGATTAATACCTTAGAGATATTATGAATAAATTTTTGCCTCTTCTTGGCCTTTTAGTATACGGAGCACACCATTTGTTAGTGCAAGCATCTCTTGTTCTCCAGGATATACATGTATAGGAGCCAAAAATTCTACCATTTTTTTAATTTTGTCAACTATAAATTTGCTTCTTGCGATGCCACCTGTAAAAACAATTGCATCAATCTTAGAATCAAAAACTACAGAGAGCGAACCTATAGACTTTGCAATTTGATAACACATAGCATCCAAATAAAAATTATATTTTTCATCACCATCTAGGCATTTTTTTTCGATTTCAAAAAAGTCATTGGTGTCAAGATAGTCAAGCATCCCACTACCACGCCTAATCTTTTGTAGCATAGTTTCTTCAGTATATTTACCTGAAAAACATAGCCTTATTAATTGTCCAATTGGCAATCCCCCACAACGCTCTGGAGAAAAAGGACCATCTCCATCAAGAGCATCATTTACATCAACAATACGACCTTTTTTATGAGCCCCTATTGAAATTCCACCACCTAGATGTACTAATATAATATTTAAATCATTATATGACCTACCCAAATCACGACTTAACATATAAGCAACAGCTTTTTGATTTAGGGCATGAAAGCGACTAATACGTTCTATCTCTTTTAAGCCAGACACACGGGCAATATCTTCCATTTCATCAACTACAACAGGGTCAATAACATATGCAACAATATTATTTTCCTTTGCAATTTCATTTGATATTAGAGGCGCTAAATTTGATGGATGCCCATTAACATTTATAGATTTTATATCATCAAGCATAGCATCATTTATAACATATGTACCGCTAGATATTGGCTTCATTATTCCACCACGACTTGCTACAGCAGTAATTGTTTTTATATCTATACAAGACTTTTCCAGCTCTTTTTTTATAAGATCTTTTCGCCATTGAAATTGATCCAATATACTATTAAATTTAGATAACTCATCCTTCAAATGTCTAATAGTTTCTTCAAGTATTGGATTATCATCATCATATACAGCAATCTTCGTTGACGTTGAACCTGGATTTATAACAAGTATTCTATTCATAATTCATCCCTAATAAAAAATAAAACTATATATTCTAAAAAATGTCTTTGAATTCTGTATATGAACCAAAATAATATTTTAATGCTTCATAATTGACTTCATACGTTCTTTCTACATAATCAGAAGCCATTGTTTTTGATCTGAAATTTTCATATGATGGTTTTAAATATTGTTTCGATTTTAACTCTCCCCTACTTTCATAATCATAGAAAAAGTTGACACCCGTATTATCATTAAGTATACCTATCATCGCAAGATTAGATATAAGCCTTTGGCATTCCATCCTAGAGCATTCAAACAATTTAGAAATATTTCTTACTATATCATTAAATTTTATAGGCGCTTTAAGTTTTTCTATACTAAGGATTATATTTTTGAATAAAAGTATATCCTCTGTTGTGATATTAAAATTTTCTTTGATAAAACAAAACTCACGCAAGTCAAACCATACATATAAAGTATTTATAAAATTTATACCGCCATAATTATATCTTTCATAACTTAATAAATTAATATCAAAATTAATAATATTATGGGGCTCTCCACATATTCTACATTCATTTTTTTTTGTCTTATTGGCTTCAAATTTATGCACGGGGAACACCCTAGATATACCATAAGAAAATAGTATACTCCTAAGATATAATGCCCTATGAGATATACTATAAATAAAAGCATTTGTAACACGCCTTTTTTTTACACTTGCATATGTCGTTTTTAAAGCAGAAACTAAAGCACTATGGCTTGATGTATATGCTGGATAAAAAACTCCATCGTCTATATTTTTTTTGAATAAATCACTTGATAAATTGCTATTTAATTTTGGAAACCCATCCTCTATAGAATAACACTTTTTCAACATTTTCTGTATCTTTATATTAATCATATTGAAAACCAAATAACACTTTTTCCAAAAATAATTCACTATCTTAGTGACTAAATAAATATACATCTATTTTATATTTTATACAACTATAATGAAATATGCATCTTATTTAAAACTATTTTTAGGTTCTATATTTAAATTCAATATAAAATAACATTTAAAATTCGCTTGTTTAATATATAATCTCAATAGGAGTTTGTATGAGCAAATATATAGATACTAATCTCATCCCATATTTAGAAATTATAGGGCGAATTGCTTTTGCTATTATGTCTGGGTTTATTATAGGATTTGAAAGGCGAAGTAGAAAAAAGCCTGTGGGTATTGTTACAAATACACTTGTATGCGTTGGGGCAACTATGCTCTCTATATATCAGCAAGTTATTTATGGAGGCTTACAAATCTATGGATTTTCCGCAGGCAATATTATGCTAGGTGGAGCAGATAATCATGGTAGAATAGTCGCCCAAATTGTATCAGGTATAGGCTTTCTTGGTGCAGGTGCTATTATGCGTGATAGAAATTCCGATGTAATATCAGGTATAACAACAGCAGCTACATTATGGGTAATGGCATGTCTTGGTATTGTAATAGGTTCAGGATACTGGTTTTTGAGTATTTCTAGTGTTATAAGTATTGTATTTGTTTTATATATACTAAGAATGTTTGTCAATAGATTTATCGACCATGAAATATTAGTTACTATTTATATAACGTGCGATAATAATATTAATATACAAGAAATATTTAAATCATATAATATAAAAATAAAGAAACATACTATAATAAAAACTGTCAATCAAAATAATAATTTAATAAAAACTGTAAAAATAAAACTGCAAACAATTGGCCTTTCCAATATAGAAAAAACTCTAAAAGAGATGACAAACAAACATAATATTTATAAATGTAGTATTGTACATGGCGTGTTCCATAAAGAAGAAACATTATAAATTTATAGAAATTATTTAGTTGTTTATATTAATCTATTCTTATAATGCCTTCCCTCATCTTCAATATGCCGTCTAATATCATTAATTTCTTTCTCACTACTGCGTAGGCTTAAGTAGTCCATTATAAAATTTGTTTATCATTTTAGTTTTTCTATCTCTTCCTTACTAAGCCCAGTAACCTTTAGAATAATGTTTATATCACAATTTTCTTTTAGCATCTTTTTAGCTATCTCAATATTTCTATCTTGTAATAAGTCATAAGCATAATCGTCCCTTTGTCGTTGAAGCTCTTCTTCCGACTCGTCCACACTTTTATATGTTATATCTTTTGCAATAATTTCTATAAGACCATGCTCTTTGTACGAATAATAAATTGGCTCTTTACTATAGAGGCTATCTTTCGTAATTATAATATGGTCTTCAAGCTCGACATTAATAATTCGTGCTTTATGCCAAATTCTATTTGTATAATCCAAATCAATTTCTTGTGGTCTAGGCTGCCCCGCCTCGATTTGATTATGAGCGATAATTATTTTTTTCACATCATAATTAAGTGAAACTTTAAATAGGTCAAATGCATTTGCCATATTTATTCGTTCTAGTCCAAGAGCCGCAATATAGGCACAAGAGGCATAACCTTTTTCATCAATTGCCATTACCCAAAGATGTTCTTTGTCGTGGAGAAACTCATCTTCGTACTTTAATAATGTTGTAAAAATTCTATATGCATCTTCAATCTTTGCTATTTTAACTCTGCTCTGTTCCATGCTCATTATAGAAACCACTTTCATTTTTCCTTCGTTTTTATTTTCTGCCTGTTCCATTATTACAGCCCCCATAATATGAAAAAATTATCCCACTATCAAAATCCAACTCATGATATATTTTAGTATATACATGCAAATTGAAAATACAATACAGTCGCAACAGATTTCAGTTCTACTATTAAGTAGCTTTATAGTGTGCAACTTAAGCCTAAGCAATAGCACTTTATTTTTTATGATTTATCAAATATAATCAATGCCTATGTCAAAAAATATAATAACACATAAATTTTCAGAAAGTGCTATAGAGTTTATGCGTAGAGAAATATACGAATCAAATGATAATGAAGTATATTTTGGATTAAACTTAAACAACTATGATATACTTGACTATGTCGATGTAATATCAAGAGGCAATGAAAATAGTGCCCCGGCAATTATAAACACATCGCTTGAATATGATGCTGTCGTACATAATCATCCGTCAGAAAATCTCAATCCATCAAGAAATGATATATCTATTGCTAGTGAGCTTGGCAATGATGCTGGTGTTGGTTTTCTCATTATAAATAATAAAGTAACAAAATATTATGAAGTGATAAAACCCATACGTGCTGAAAAAATAGAGCCACTTGATTGCCCCGAAGTACTTTATAAATATACAGAAAATGGCGAGATGTCTGAAATAATTAAAGGCTATGAATATCGTCATGAACAGGCTTTACTTGCAGAATCTATAATCAATGCATTTAATAACAATACAAATCTCATGGCAGAAGCTGGCACGGGGATTGGAAAATCTTTTGCATATTTAATACCCGCTCTTGTATGGCTCAAGCAAAATAAAACACGCATTGTAATATCAACAAATACAATTAATTTACAACAACAAATCATAGAAAAAGATTTACCACTTATCGCAGGCAGCATTGCCCCAAATGTAGTTTATACCTTGGTTAAAGGGCGAGGCAATTATGTTTGTGTAAATAAAGTTAAAGAAGGCTTAAAAGAAAACGAAGAAGAAATGAGTTTTGGGTTCGACAATGAGAGAGAGAGTTTTTTATCAAATATGAACTTATGGCTTGAAACAACAAGTGATGGCAGCATTACAGACTTGGGCTATAAACCAAAAAATGAATTATGGGAAATTGTACGCAGCGACAATGATACATGCCTACATAGAAAATGTCAGCATGCTGATAAATGTTTTTTTTATAAAATGAAAAAGCGTCTTAATGCATCACAACTACTCATTGTAAATCATCATATACTCTGTGCAGATATTTTATTGCATTCAGAAACAGGCGGTACATTTACATTACTCCCAAAGTATTCAAAGGTTATTATTGATGAAGCACATAATTTTGAAGATTGTGCTGCTAGTTATTTTGGTGATGATGGTAGCAAAGCCTCAATATTAAAAGCGATATTTTATATATATAATTCCAAGAAAAAAAACATAAAAGGTCGAGGTATATCTGAGAGGATACGCTTTATTATACGAGAAAATGTTGATGATATCGCACCTCCCGATTTTGAAAAAGCTATGACTCTTGCCGATTCTGTAATATCAAATGCAAGCGATTTACGTAGCATCGTCGATGAGAGTACAAAATCGTTTTATAGCTACTGTGTCGAAAATATAGATTTGAAAGAAGGCTCATCTTTTAAATTTAGAATAACAAAAAACCTGAATGAAAATCCTCATTGGAAAGATTATGCTCTGCCTCAAATGAGAAAATTAGCCAATGCATTAATTAATCTTATAAATACGATGAACGGCTTATATAAAATATTTATCGATATGGCTGTCAAAAATGGTTTTGAATATGAGGATGTTGCTAAACTCGCACAGGCATATATTGATAGAGTGAAAGGGAATCTAACATCTCTCAATGCTACTTTTAATTATAAAGAAGATGAATATATTAGATGGGTTGAAAGCCGCATTACAAAAAATGGTGCACTTATTTTTTCATGGCATCTTACGCCCGTAAATGTATCAAAATATCTTCATGATTTTTTATATAAAAGATTTGAAACTTCAATATTAACATCGGCAACATTGACAGTAAATAAAAAATTTGATTTTTTTTCTGATAGACTAGGCTTCTCATTATTAAATGAAAATAAAAAAGAATTTTTATATTTACAGTCACCTTTCAATTTTGAGGATAATGCAAGGCTATATGTATCTACAGATGCTCCAGAAACATCGAGTTTTGAATTTACAAACTTTATTTCCAAAGTTATAATGAAATCGATGGATATAACAGGTGGGCGGGCATTTGCTTTATTCACATCATTTTCTACGCTAATGAAAGTCTATGATAATATAGAACTACCATTAAAATCAAAAAATATAAATACGCTAACTCAAGCCTCTGGTATTCATCGAAATGCACTACTCGATTTATTTAAGGCAAGTGATAATAATATACTTTTGGGTGTGGATTCATTTTGGGAGGGAGTAGACGTTGTTGGCAAAAATCTTGAATTAGTTATAATACCAAAATTACCATTTGCAGTCCCCACCGACCCAATAAGCGAAGGGCGTTATGAATATATTGAACAACAAGGGGGCAATGCTTTTATGGATTATGCCCTACCACTTGCTGTTATAAAATTCAAGCAAGGATTTGGTAGACTAATCAGAAGCAAAACAGACAGAGGGGCAGTCGTTGTTTTAGACAAACGAATTATTACAAAAAGATATGGAATAAGTTTTATACAAAGCCTGCCAAAAGCAAAAGTTATAAAAACAGATATTAAAAATATTTTGAAAGATATGAAAATATTTTTTGAATAGATAAACTCAATATTATGATAGCCAATCCATAGAACGCTCTATAGCCTTTTTCCAATATCTTAATATATCATCTCTTTTACTGTCAATCATTTGAGGTTTATATTTTATATCTTCTTTCCAATTTTTCACTACATCATTTTCATTTTTATATATACCAACACCAATACCACTTGCATAAGCAGCCCCAAGTGCTGTTGTTTCTATTATTGTAGGTTTTACAACTGGGATACCAAGTATATCCGCTTGAAATTGCATCAAAGGTATCGATGAGACCATTCCACCATCTACTTTTATTTCATTGATAGGGATATTAGAATCTTTTTGCATAGCATTGAGTACATCATATACCTGTAAAGCTGTCGACTCTAAGGAAGACCTTGCTATATGGGCTTTAGATACATAGCCTGTGAGTCCTGTAATAACTCCCCTTGCCTCATTACTCCAATATGGTGTGAATAAACCTGAAAATGCGGGGACTATATATACTCCGCCATTATCTTCAACAGTTTCTGCAAGTCTGTCTATTTCAGGGACAGTCTCTACAAAACCTATTCTATCTCTAAGCCATTGTAATAAAGCACCCGCAACAGCTACAGATCCTTCAAGTGCATAACAGCATTTCTCTTTTTTTATTTTATAGGCAACAGTGGTAAGTAGTCCATGTTTTGATTCTATAATATCTTGCCCTGTATGCATGAGCATAAAACAGCCCGTTCCATAAGTATTTTTTATGACACCTTTTTTAAAGCATGCCTGACCAAAAAGGGCAGCCTGTTGATCCCCTAATATCGCATATATAGGAATTTCAATTCCTAATATTTCTTTATTCAACATACCAAATGGTTGTTCTGGTACAGATGGTTTTATATCTGCCAATGTATCTTTGGGGATTTTGAAAAATGAAATAAGATGCTCATCCCATTCTAATGATTTTATATTCATCAGCATTGTTCGAGATGCATTAGTTACATCTGTAATAAATGACTTTTTTCCATCGTTATTTGTTATATTATATATAAGCCACGAATCAATTGTACCAAAGCATAAATTACCCTTGGAAGCCTGTAGAGCGGCTTCTTTAACATTAGATAATATCCAAGACATTCTTAATGCCGCAAAATAAGTTGCAATAGGTAAACCAGAACGAGAGCGGATACAATCTTTACCATGCTCTGAAATAATATTATTAACCGCTGTTTCTGTACGCATATCCTGCCATACTATCGCATTATATAATGGCTTGCCTGTTTGTTTATCCCATGCCAAAGTTGTTTCTCTTTGATTTGTGATACCTATAGATTTAATATCTTTAACATCTATATTTGCTTTATTAACAGCATTTTTTATAACCCTTACACTATTCTCTATTATTTCTATAGGGTCATGCTCTACCCAACCAGGCTTTGGGTATATTTGTTTATGCTCTATATGGTCTTCAGAAATTATATTAGATTCGGTATCAAATATAATAAATCTTGTACTTGTAGTGCCTTGATCTAAAGCACCGAGATAATTTTTGCCCATAAACACCGCCATGTTAATATATTACGCTACATAATTAAGTATATCAAAATAATTATATTTGTCTATAAGAGAAAAATATTTTATCTTAGTATCTTATTAAAGAAATATTTTTGCCATCTGAAATTATAGAATAAAATAGATTATCACCAAACATTTTCATAGGGGATATATAATGATATGGTCCATACTCTATTCTTTTACTATCTACATAATAATATTTATCACCTCGTAAGGCATAAAACAAATATGTATTATTATTCTCATCAAGAATTATAGATAATATATTATTATATATAGCACTTTCATAATTATCTGATTTTACTAAATAGCTATCTTTCATTTTCTTTTCATACAAAATTGAATTATCGTTCAAATAGTAAATATTTTTCACTTGGGTATCATCATCTCTAAGAACAGAGTTTACCACTATCTCTTCATCTGCATTATATGTAAATACTTCATCATCATTTGAGAATTTATATGCTAATATATTGCTATAACCTTGGCTCTCATCGCCACCAATAACCATATGATATAGATTATCTTTTTCAAATATATAAAAGAGTGATTTACTATCTGGAGAAAAATCTATTTTTTTCACTTCATCATATATCGCTATAATATTATTATTAAATACTATGTTTTCGCTAAAATCTTCTATTATTATTTCTTTTGTAATAGTTTCCATCATATTACTTATACTCACATCTGTATTTGTAAGTATTGTAGCATTTGTACCATTATCATATAAAGCAAAATTATATGTATCATTAACTATAATATTAGAATTAGAGCCATTCGTATTATTTGATTCTACTATTGCATACTCTTGTACATTAGCATTTGATATATAAGATAATGTATAATATGGTTGATTTATATTCTCATGATTAGATTGCTCTTCTTTTGGCATATAGTTTATATAATTTGTATCATGACCTATTATATTAGTTATAATAGTTATATTTTTATTTGTAATTATATTGTCATTTATGATATTGCTATTCGTACTTACATTTGTTATATTCTGATTAGTATTTGAAATCATATTTGTATTATAATTTGTTATTATAACTATATTTGTTATCTCTCGTTCTACAAATATCTGCTCTTCTATTATCTCTATAACAGGCATTTTTTTGAAAGAATATGCTAAATATTTATTATTATCTGATATTGTTATATTGTTTAATTCTTTATATGGACCCAGTGTAGAAGAGCCTTCGACTAGATAGTATTTATTATCAATATTTTTTTTATATATAACTCTATCACCATTTTTTGACAATACTATTTCTGAAATATTGCCACTCTCTAAGAGAGTCTCTACGCCATTATTTACAATATAATTAGTCCCTTCACGCTCGATAGCAAAGGCATATTTAGAACCATCATAAGATATACTACTAGCCCAAAATGATGAAAATGTTGCAACCTCTGTTATATCACTTCCATTTATATCTACAACATAACCAACATCATCCCTACGCATAAATGCCAATGCCCTATTACTCGAACTACTATAATTTATATACTCAATCTTATCATATAACAAAGCATTCACATTCGATGAATTTTTTATAGACCATTTATCATTATCTACATTATTTTCTTTGCCCAAAGTTGTTACAGTATTATTACTATTTAATGAATAATATTCTATATCTTTGTACATGCTTAGCTTTTTATCATTATGATATAATACATAATAATAAGAGCCATCTTGATATGTATTTTCATACGATTTTATAACAAAGGCATAGTTATCTTTATCTAATATTTGGGCAGAATATAGCGACTGTCCATACTCTAGTTTATATATCTGTGAATACACAGCATTTGAAAGTAAAACTAAATTAAATAATATACAAAATATAAGTTTCTTCATTTTAATAATATCGGAATCTAACATTAAATACTATACATGGATACAAAAAAAGTTAGATATATAAGCATAGTAGAAAAGAATAAAAAATCATATATAATGAAATTTTATAAAAACTAATAAATAATTATAAAGGTATATTTTATGGAGAGCAAAAAAGTAGCTGAAGTCAAAAAAATGGAAGTTCAAACCATTAAAGGTTTCAAATTAAAAGCTAGTAAAATTAATACTGTAGAAGATTACTATAAAATTTTTCTTGATTTTTTCAAAAGAGAACCTAAATCTTTATATAGCAAAGAACATTTTTGGATAATGGGTATCGACAATGATAGCTATTCTGTTTGTTTATATTTAGTAGCTTTAGGTAGTGAAAATATGGTAAAAGTTCCCATGACAGATGTCTTTAATACAGCTATAAATCATAAAGCAACTAATATTGTCGTGGCTCATAATCATACAAGTAGAAAAAATCCCGAGCCTTCACAATTTGATATTGATTTTACAAATAAGCTTTCTCATGTGTCGCAAT
>CAMRBQ010000036.1 GCA_947040495.1 uncultured Spirochaetia bacterium | reverse complement strand
TTTTTCTTCCAAATCCTTTATTATCTCTTCTCGCGATTCTAGTGAAATATTGATATCATCAATCTTATCTATAAAGTATCCCTTCATTTCTTCTACACTAGTTTTAATATTTTCGGCTATACCAATATCGGTTTTCCCATCGACTGTGGATAAAAGCATATCCTTACTTCTAGTAAGCTCTTCCATCTGCAAGGTCATTTGCTCTTGTGCCTGAACTATATTTTTAACTTCTTCTATAAGTGTATATGCCTGATTATTTATCTGGTTTTCAAAATCTTTTGACTCAATATTGATTTCTGAAATACGCTCAGATAATGATAATAATTTTTCATCATTAATATTATCTATACTATTTTCAAGCCCCTCTATTTTATTAGATAAATTGCTAAATTCATTATCCAATAATAATTTTGTATTTTCATTGACATTATCTATTTGCTCTTTCACAATATCATCACAAATAGCTTCTATTGTTCCCTCAGTTAAAAATCTACTCTCAAAATCTTTTATACTATTTTTTATATTCGCCAGTAAATCTTGATTCGATTGATCAACATCCGAAGTTATATCTTTTAATATATCATCTTTGATGTCCGAAGTGTCTATCTCTATATTCATGAGACTATTTTTGAACTCTTCTCTCACTACATCAAATTCATTTTGTATCGAATCATTATTCGACAAAATACTATCTATAGATTCGTTTAACTTTTTTTCTATATCATTTATATATTCAAGCGTTGCTCGAGAGCTTTCCTTCATAGTTGCAAGCATGTCTTCTGTGAAAGTACCCTCTTTTGAAGCCTCTTCAATATTTGTCATTCTATTTTCAAATAAAGAAATATCATTTTGAATATTTTTCACAATACTATCGACATAGCCCTCATATTCATTTTTTGCTTCATATAATAGATTCTCTACTATATCAATCTTAGGAAGCATGCTCGAATTAATATTCTCTACATACTCTTCTGTTTTTGAGATTCTATCATTATAGTTATCTTCCAAAACATTGATTCTTGTAACGATAGTCGAAAACTCATTTTTCATATTTGAAACGATGCCTAATAATTTTTCATCATTTTCATCATTTCGTTTTTTATTATTTTTGAGATTCTCATTTATAATATTATTATTAGTTTCTAAAATATCTAATTTATTTTTCGCTTCATAAACATCATTATTAATTTTAGAAATATCTTCATTGCTCGACATGATATTATTAGATATCGTTTTTACACTATCATGCAAACTATTATCGAGCCTAGTAACCTCTGTGAGATTATGTGAAATTTTGTCGCCAAGGCTTTCAAACATATCCATTATGTTTTCATATTTGATATTACTATTATCATTTATATCATTTACTTTCGCTTCAAACTCGCCTACTCGATTTGACAACAATTCTGTTTTACTATCAACATATTCAATTGTACTACCTTTTGAACTGTCGATTCTTTGTGCCATCTCTTCTAACTTTTGTTTTACGCTATCATCATTTATGACATCATTTATTTTGTTCTCAAATTCGCCTACTCGATTTAGTAGAACTTCATTTTGACTATTAACATATTCCAATGCTTTGTTTTTCATCTCTTCTATTTTCGCATCTACATCAAGAAGTCTCTGCTGCATCTTTTCATCGGTCATAGAAGAAACATCATCTTTTATCGTCGATATATTTATAATATCTTTTTTGAAATTCTCTTGCGTATCCAAAATCGAATTATAAGTATCTCGCAAAGATGATAACTCTTCATTTAAAGAACTTATATTATTATTTACCAATGATTCAAATATATAAAATTTATCGCCTTCTAAGTCCGACAAAGAAGCTGATAATTTTGATATCTTTTCATCTAATGAATCTAGAGAACTTTTGATATTATTTTCTATTGTGCCATCAAACTCTTTGATTTTTTCATCCAAATAATTAAATGAGTTTTTATCAACATAATTATTATCAAAGCCTGAAACCATTTCTGATAAATTTTCTGTTAATGAACTTATATTTTCATAATCATTTTTTAAATTATTTATCTCTCTACTCAGACTATTTTTATCGCCCGCATTATCATTGCTATAAATATTAAAATTATCTATAAACCCTTCAAAATCTTTTTCTAATTTTTGCAACTTTAAATCAACATCGTCCATCACTGAATTCGATGATAGCAAATTATCCATATCCGTTTTTATCGCATTGATCGAACTTTCATTATTCTTCGCTTGCTCATCTATGCCCAATATCAAATTGCCATAATTATTTTTTATATCATCCAACTCTTCTTTAATGATATGCTTCGTATCCAAATAACTACTTTCAATATTAAACAAACGCTTTTCAAATGTATCATTTAATGAAGCCAATGTGTTTTCAAAATATTCTTTATCTAAATCATTTTCATTATCTTTAATCTTGCCATCTATTTCTAAAAACATTTTATTCGTTTGTAAAGCAATATTTTCTATCTCATTCTTATTATCTTCACGGCTTGTTTCTAACGAGATATTTATGCCATCTACTTTTTCTTCCAAATCCTTTATTATCTCTTCTCGCGATTCTAGTGAAATATTGATACCATCAATCTTATCTATGAAGTATCCTTGCATTTCTTCTATATTACTTTTGATATTAGTTGTTGAATCTTCAAGTTGTTGCCTGTCTTTATTAATCTCTAATGACATATCTGTATGCTTAGACAAAATTTCATCTGTAAAGTTAAAGAATTCTTCTTTGCTCACAATATTAGATTCAAAATCAACCAAACGCTCTTTTATTTCATTCTCTTTATTTTTAATATAATTTTCAGCACTTAAAGTCATTTCAGTTATTTTATTTTCTATACTTGATATATTATCTTTAAGATATGTTTGCCCATCATCATACTTAGATATAAGATTATTTTTGTCTTCTTGTAAATCCTTCAATTCTACAGCAAAATAATCTTTACTCTTAATAAGGGTAGTCACATCTTTTACTATGTCTTTAATATTTTGCTGACTATCTTTGAGCTTTTCAGAAAACTCATTTTTAAATTCAGTCATATCTTCACTGAGTCTAACAATTCGATTATATTCTATATTTTCTATTCTATTGTCAGTCTCTTCCAATGTTTTTTTTATTAAACCTAATTGCCTTTCTAATGTTTGTTTTGCATTTTCCACAAGTGAGTTTACTTCATTAGATATTTCTTTCTGACAATGATTTTCTAACCTCTCCATACTATATTCAGATATAAAGTTTTTAAACTTATCTTGAATATCATCTTTAAAACTATCATTAGATTTTTCTAAATCTTCCACTATATCTTTTTTCAAATCATCTGTATCTATTTCTATATTAAGCAGACCATTATAAAATTCTTTTTTAGCCTCATCTACTATATCTAATAATTTTGATTTTTCATCTTCAAACTGGCTAGATATACTTTCATTATGTGCCTCAATTTGATAACAAATATCACTATATCTATCTTCAAGAGCAGATAATTTATCAAGCATCTCTTCTTTATCACCAAGAGATTCTCCAACAAGTTTTATATCATTATTTACATCAACCATAAAAGACTCTAGGTCTTTTTGATAATTTACTCTCTCTTTAATAACCATATCATTAAGAGTATCTTCTCTTTGCTTTAGATTAAATATTAAACTATTATATTCATTTTCAATTAAATTAATTTTATTATCATGTTCATGTTCTTTTTCATGCAATTTATTTACGATCTCTTTAAAATCATTTTTTATTGCTCCAACAAACATCTCTAACTGTTCAATATTATTATGCTTTATTTTTTCACTTTCTTTTTTTTCTTCATCAAAATATTCGCGTAAATTTTCTCTCTCATTTTCAATATCAGAAATACTTGAGTCTATTGTCTCTTTTGTATCTTTAAAAATATTAGCGATAATTGTGCTACTTACTTCTTTTATTTTATCGAAAATATTTTTTTCACTTTCTATTTTTTCTTCATTAAAATATTCGCGTAAATTTTCTCTCTCATTTTTAATATCAGTAATACTTGAGTCTATTGTCTCTTTTGTGTCTTCAAAAATATTGGCAATGATTGTACCACTTTCTTCTTTTACTTTATCTAATATATGTTTTGTACTTTCTGTTTTCTCTTTATCAAAATAGTCTTTTAAGTTTTTTCTCTCATTTTCAATATCAGCGATACTCGAGTCTATTGTCTCTTTTGTATCTTCAAAAATATTGGCAATGATTGTACCACTTACCTCGTTTACCTTATTCAGTATATTTTGTTCATTTTCATCACTAAGTTTATTTATAATATCATTTGTTATATTAGACATACTATCTTCATATATCTTATAACGTTCAATCAAATTGTTACATTTATCCTCAAATTCTTCTATAGAAGTATTTAACATCTGCTGATTTTCTATGCCTATAGTTTTTAGATTATCATCAATCCTTTCCATCAATAATTTAAACATATCATCTATATATTGCTTTGATAAGTTTTTCTCTTCCTCTAAAGCTTGTGTTTTTTCTAATATTTTATTATAAGCATCTTGATATGTATCTTTAAAATTTTCATCTATAGATATAAAATCTTTTTTGATGTCTTTTGTAGTAGAAGTTATAAAATTAACTTTTTCATTAAATTCATTATTAAGAGTATCTAAAATATGGGCATGCTCTTTTTTTATTGTATCGCTAATATATTCATATTGAGATAATATATCATTAGCACTTTCTGCACGCACCGATTCTAGATCAGCAATTTCATCACTATATCTATTTATAGCATTATCTACAAGACTTCTAAGCTCAGTAATTTTTTCAAAAATTTCTTTTTCTAATCTACTAAAGAAATCTTCACCCATATTATCAAAAATAGTTTTTTGAGAATTAAAGTATTGCTCAATCTCTAGTTTGCGATTTTCTACAGAATTTATATATTCATCAGTTTTTTCTATTATATTTTCATTTTGTTTGGCTATCGCTTTTTCAACGATTTCTCCGTGGTCATTCATAGATAAGAGTATAGAATTAGCCCGATCATCAACTTCGCCTATAACTCTAGTTATCTCATTTTCAAATCCATCCACACCAATTTTTATAGAAGAAACCAATTCATCACTTTTTTCTTTTAAATTAGACTTGCCATCATTTGCTACATCCTCTATCTCAGAAGCCTTCGAATCTATTAATTTTTTAATTGAAGCCTCAGCATCTTCTAAGCCACTATATAAAGATTGTACTTTATCTCTAGTTTCCAAAACCTCACTCTCTATAGCAGCCTCTACTTGCTCTCTCATATCCTGTATATTTAATTTACCATCATTTGCTATATCTTCTATCTCAGAAGCTTTCGAATCTATTAAATCTTTAATTAAAGATTCAGCATCTTCTAAGCTACTATACAAAGACTGGGCTTTATCCCTTGCCTCTGAAACTTCATTTTCTATAGTAGAGCCCATCTGTTCTTTCATCTCTTCTATATCTAACTTACCATCATTTGTTATATTCTCTATCTCAGAAACTTTCAGGTCTATTATTTTTTTAATTGAAGCCTCAGCATCTTCTAAACCACTATATAAAGATTGGGCTTTATCCCTTGCCTCCAAAACTTCATTCTCTATAGCAGCCTCTATTTGCTCTCTCATATCTTGTATATTTAATTTACCGTCATTTGCTATATCTTCTATCTCAGAAGCCTTCGAATCTAATAATTTTTTAATAGAAGCCTCGGCATCTTCTAAGCCACTATACAAAGATTGTGTTTTATCTCTAGCTTCCAAAACTTCATTTTCTATATTAGCCTCTATTTGCTCTCTCATATCCTGTATATTTAATTTACCATCATTTGCTATATCTTCTATTTCAAAAGTCTTAGTATCTATTAATTTTTTAATAGAAGCCTCGGCATCTTCTAAACCACTATACAAAGACTGTGCTTTATCTCTAGCTTGCAAAACTTCATTCTCTATCGTAGAACTCATCTGTTCTTTCATCTCTTCTATATCTAATTTACCATGATTTGTTATATTTTCTATCTCAGAAACCTTAGAGTCTACTAAATTTTTAATTGAAGCCTCTGTCTCCTCTAAGTCATTATACAAAGCTTCTGCTTTATCTCTAGCTTCCAACACTTCATTCTCTATAGCAGCCTCTACTTGTTCTCTCATATCTTGTATATTTAATTTACTGCCATTTACAATAGAATCTAATTCATTGATTCTTACATCAACTAAATCTTTAAACACAATAGATTTATCTTCTACTTCTTTTGTTCTATCTTTCACATCCAAAGATATATCCTCAAATTCTGATAAGAGACTAGTCATTCTAGCCTTAAATGATGGATAATCTTCATTCACAGTATTATTTATCTCATAAACCTCTTCTTTTACATGCTCTATATAGGCAGCAAATTCACCTATACGCTTTCTATATTCATCACCTAAAACGTCATTCCTATCAACAACATCTTTTTCAAACATATCTAGATGTTTATTTAATTTATTTATAGCATTATTTATAGACCTATTTAACTCGACCTCATTATTACTTACCAATGAAAGCCTGAAGTCTTCAATTTCTTTCTCTATTTCAGTTAGTCTATTTATAAAATTAGATTTTGTATCTTCAGAAATAGATTTCAAATCACTATTTATCTTTTCAAACTCTTCTGTTTTTTGTTTATATACAGTTATAATGCCATCTTCTTCATTTTCAAGTGTACTACGAAGATTTTCTATTAAATTATCCATATCATCTTTGATACGAACATTTATATTCTGCTTTACATCATTAAAGTGATTTTCAATATCCTCTGATTTTTTAAAATAATCTTCTTGAAGTGATTGTGTAACATTTTTTACTTCATCTATAGAAGAGCCAATAATACTTGCTTTTTCATCGAGAGAAACAAACATATCATCTCTTTCTTTACCAATTTTCTCAATATCTTCCATCACAGAAGCCAATATACCATCTTTTGTTTTTTCCATCTCTTTTTGAAATGATGAAATACTATCCTGTGCTATAGATGCAAGCCTTTCATGTACGGAATTTTTTATCGAATATATCTCTTTTTCAAACTCTTCTTTTGAGATATTGACACTTTCATATCTCGCCTCTATTTCAGAGGACTTTTGATTAATATCCTTGGCAAAATCTTCATACTGTTCTACTAATTCATTACGTTCTTTTTCAAACATAGTAGAAATATTTTCAACATTCTCTCTAGATACACGTTCTGCAAGTGAAGCCAAATGCTCATCAAATATTTTTTCTTTAATGGATATCTGATTTTTAAAATCGTCCACCATCTGATTTATTTTTTCTCTTTCTTGGTCTGCTACCTGACTATATCTTTCATCACGTATGGTGAGATTTTCTGTAAGTTTATCAAATCTATTGTATAATTCCCCTTCAAATTTTTCAAATTTCTTATTATAAGCATCAATAACTCGCTCTTGAACCGCTACAACATTATTCTCTATATCTAAAACCTTACCCTTTACGTCATTTATACGCTTATATGTTTTATCTATATTATGTCTTTCTTTTAAAACAGTGTCTACTTTATCCATTATTTCAAGATAAGCATCTTCAAGTGCCTCTATCTGTCCCTGATATTGGAATATAGCAGCCTCATAATCTTTATATGATTCTATCTTAGGTGAAATTTTAGACATCTCTGATTCGAGAGATTTACTCATGTGATTGGCTTTTTTTACAGCTATTTCTAAATCAATAGCATTATCTTTCACTTCAACAAGTTTTTGGTCTACAAAACCTGCTAATGCCTTAGCTTCTTGCTTTAAAAACTTATCTACTTTACCAAGTGAACTCCCATTTTTATCAATGGCTCTCATAATAAATGTCATAGCTACAGGTATAATAAAAACTATCAAAATTGATAAAGCCAAAGGCATAGCCATTCTCCCTAGAAATTGTCGGTATTACAACGCACTTAACATAATATATTATGTGAAATTTATGTCAATACAACAAATACCTTTTTTATATATCTTTAATAGGGATCTAAAAAATAGATAAATTATGGCTTAAAATAGGTTAAAATAAGCCTAGCTATTGAAAAATACAAAGAAATACCCACTATATCGCATAATGATGTTATAAGTGGGGTGCTACTAATAGCAGGGTCAATATTAATCTTTTTAAATATAAAAGGAAGGCTAAAACCTATCATGCTACCAAAAATAACAACAAATACCATGGAAAATCCGACCACAATAGAAATTATTATATTGCCTTTATACAAGCCTATCAGAGATACTGATAAAGCCATCGTTACACCTAAAAGCAAAGATACAATAATCTCTTTGAAAAACATGCTAAGCCAATCTGAAGTATTTATATAACCTGTGGTAAGAGAGCGTATAATAATAATAGAAGATTGACTACCCGCATTACCCGCACTACCAATCAAAATAGGAATATAGGCAATAAGTATAATATATTTATTTATTGTAGATTGAAAAAAGCCCATTATAGAGGCAGAGAATATATTCACAAAAACCAAGGTTATAAGCCATGGTATTCTTTTTTTATACAAAAAAGCAACCCTTGCATATTTAATATTTTCATCATATTCATTATCTGTATGTGTAATACCAGCAAGCCTATGATAGTTCTCTGTATGTTCTTCTGAAGCAATATCCATAATATCATCTACAGTAACAATCCCAAGCATCTTATTTTGAGCATCAACAACAGGCAATGCCGTGAGATTATATTTTTTTATAAGTGTGATAGCTATATCTTCATCATCAAATGCCTTAGCAGAAACGATATGTTTATTCATTATACTAGATATTTTTTTATTTTTTGGCAAAAAGAACAATGTTCTAAATGTGACTATTGCTTTAAGTGTATTATCTTTTTCAACTACATATATAATTGAAAACATCTCAGAATCATTACCATCTCGTTTTATTTTATTTAATGCCCGCTCTACAGTTATATTATCAGTTATTGTAATATAGTCTGTTGTCATAAGCCTGCCTATACTATGCTCAGGATATGCTAGTAGATGGCTTAAAGTTTCTTTATCACTATCTTTTTATAGATTAAAAAGTTTTTTAGACAATATACTATCTAATCTTTCAAATATATATGTCCTATCATCAGTATTCATATCTTCTAACAAAGAGGCAATATATTTATCTTCCATTAAAGCAAGCAATTGTTTCTGTTCTTCTATATTTAATTCTACAAAAACTTTACTTGGATTTTTAAATAAAGTTAATAGATATACCTGCTCAGATGGAGTGAAATTTTTCAAAAAATATTGTGCATCAGCAGATTTCATATTAGAAATAATATATTTAATATTACTCTCATCTGATGATAAAATAAGATTTTTCACATTCGATATATTCTCTTCATTAACCATATCTATGATATTACAATATTATAAGAATAAATCTATATACTGAATACCACTTTATATAAAACTATTTTGACTATATTATAATTTAATATGAAATACTAGACACAAGTAAATTATCATTATATACTCAAAGCATTATGGATAATACTACAAATACAATTATATTAATAGACAATACATTTGAAAGTAAATATAGCCTCGAATATAAAAATATATTTGATGCAAAAGTAAAATCTCTAACAGCAAAATTAAATCTAGATTCTAAGAATATACAATTTGATAATAATAATATTTCATCGCTAGAATATATTGAATATATTTATAAAGAAACAGAAAACTATGAAAATATAATCTTTATACATTCGGATATGCCGCTTATAGATATAGAAGAAACAGAGAAATTATATAATTTGCATATAAATAATTTTGCTTTTTATAGCTATGGCGAAAATTATCCAAAAGGCATCGTACCATCTATTTTAAGGGTCGGCAGTTTTGAACGTATTATACCGATATTAAAAAATAAAAATATTACATTATCTAATAGCATTATCCATGAGAGCATATTCTTAGAGCCGAATTTTTTTGAAATAGAAATATTAGTATCAGAGTATGATTTAAGATACTATAGACTTGATCTAACTAGCATAAATAAATCTAATAATATACTTATATCAAAACTCAAGGATTTTAATAGCTATAAAGAAGTATCAGAGGCTATTATATCTAATAATGTATCTAGGGTAACATTGCCCGCCTATATAGAAATAGAAATATGTAGCACTAACAACAATAAAAAAAGATGCATTGAGGCTTTTTATAATAAAGAGAATATATATGTATCAAAAGATGATTTTTCAAAAATATACGATGATATATCAAATTTTACAGATAGCTGTCATTTATCAATAGGCAAAATAAATGAGCCGCTTTTAAATAATGACATATTTGAAATATTAGCAAAAGCATTGTCTAATAAAAATATAACTGTATATCTTGAAACAAATGCAATACTACTCACAAAAGAATATGCACAAAATATTATTAGTTTACAGCATGACCATAAAAATTTTAATGTGATAATACATCTTGATGCTATCGATAAAGAAACTTACAATAAAATATATACAAATGACCATTTAGATACAATATTAGCAAACCTCGACTATTATCTATTAAGGTCATCTAATCAAACATATATACAAATAATAAAGCAAAAAGATAATTTTGATAGATTAAAAGATTTCTATGCATATTTTGATAAATATAAGGTTAAAATAGTCATGCAAAAATATCCTACATATAGAGGGATAATAGAGAATAATAAAATAGGCGATTTAAGCCCTATTGTCAGACTAGGTTGTTGGCATATAAGTAGAGATATGTATATAGATGAAAAATATGACAGTTATATCTGTTCATATGATATAGAAAAAAAAATGCTCCTAGGTAATGTTGCCGAAAAAGGGCTCGAAACTGTTTGGAATGAGGCAGGAAAGTATTATCAACAAGATACATCAAAGCCTATGGCATTTTGTGAAAATTGTGACGAATGGTACCTCTACAATTTCTAGTACTGTGTATGCTATACTTATTCAACTCGCACCATAAATTAATGCAAACTACATTCTTAGAATTATTGACAGTTTACTTCCTTTAATCTAATAAAGCCTGCAATGCAAACTACAATTTAAATAGAAAGCAAAGTCAATAAAAAAACGCCTTCAAAAGGCTTATTTAAGCCCCTCAAAGACGTTTGTTTATTACAAATTTTATATATTAATATAAAACTACTTTATAAGACTATAAAATGCTTTCATTCCAAGATATTCTGCACTATCACCTAACTCCTCTTCAATACGTAGAAGTTGGTTATACTTAGCAACCCTATCACTTCTTGAAGCACTACCAGTTTTAATCTGTCCTGCATTTGTAGCAACAACAATATCTGCAATAGTAGAATCTTCAGTCTCGCCTGAACGATGTGATACAACAGATGTATAGTTATTTCTTTTGGCAAGTTCAATAGCATCAAGCGTCTCAGTAAGAGTACCAATTTGATTAACTTTTATAAGTATAGAATTAGCAACATTTTTATCAAGCCCCATTTGTAGACGCTTAACATTTGTTACGAATAAATCATCACCAACAATCTGAATTTTTTTACCAAGCTTTTGAGTCATCAAAGCCCAACCTTCCCAATCATTTTCATCCAAACCATCTTCAATTGAAATAATAGGATATTTATTACATAGGTCTACATAAAAATCAACCATCTCAGCAGATGTTAATTCACGCTTGTCAGATTTTTTAAATACATATTTATTTTTGGCTTTGTCAAAAAACTCACTTGAAGCAGGGTCTAATGCTATCATCATATCTACACCAGGCTTAAACCCAGCTTTTTCAATAGCTTCTACAATAACTTTAAGTGGTGCTTCATTGTCTGGTAAGTTTGGGGCAAAACCACCCTCATCACCAACAGAAGTATTAAGATTTTTATCATGAAGTATGCCCTTCAAAGCATGAAATACTTCAGCAATATATCTAAGACCTTCTTTGAAACAAGGTGCTCCAACAGGCATTACCATAAATTCTTGTAAATCTATAGGGGCATCAGAATGTGCTCCACCATTTAAAATGTTTGCCATAGGCACAGGTAAAGTTTTCGCATTTACACCACCTAAATATCTATATAGTGGCATACCAAGTTCAATTGAAACAGCCTTAGCAGCAGCAAGTGAAACACCAAGTATAGCATTGGCGCCAATTTTGCTTTTATTCTCTGTTCCATCAATTTTCATCATAAGTTTGTCTATTTCAACTTGCTCTATAGCGTCCATATCTTCAAGCTCAGCAGCAAGTACTTTGTTTACATTATCAACAGCTTTAGACACACCTTTTCCCAAATACCTCGATTTATCTCCATCACGAAGCTCAGCAGCCTCATGCTCACCAGTAGATGCACCAGATGGTACAGCAGCACGGCCCACAGCACCGCTATCAAGAATAACATCTACCTCGATAGTTGGATTACCACGTGAATCTAGTATTTCTCGAGCAATTATATTATCTATAAGTGACATAATAGAAACTCCTTGTTCTAATTTAGTTACCCCTATTATACAAAAAAATATATAAATTACAATGGTATATTGCAATAATATCTATATTTGAAAGTCAATTAAACCTCCTATTAATAAAATATTTCTATAATTATATTTCAAATGACTCTTTCATTTTTTATCTAATATCTGTAGATAAAAATAATCTAGCATTTCATAATAGCATGACTTCCTCTAAACAAAATACACTACTTTAATATTAGCGTTTTTAATAAAATTAGACAAATATTGACAATTAATGTATAATATAAATATATGAGTATCGAAGAGCCAAAACAGTACGAAGATGATGATTATATATCGCCCTCTGAGGCATCTGCTATGATAAATGTAGCTAGAACTACTGTAAATTATTGGATAAGAAAATATGGACTGAAAGCCAAAACATCGCCTGGAGGAAGATATAAAATTTTATATGGCGACTTCAAGGCATTTCTAAAATTTCATAGTAAAAATCAGGGCATAAAAATAAAAAGACATAATTCGAAGTATAAAATTGCTATAATAGATACAGCAAAAAATACTAGAGACAATTATGAAACATGGCTTAGCAATGAATATCAAATAAAATCTATAAATAATATTGAAAGAACTATCAAAGATTTAAAAAAATTCATCCCACATATTATAATTTTTGAGATTATGTTAGATGGTAAAATGGATGGTTTTAAATTACTAGAAGATATAAAAAATGAAATACTGCTTTCTTCATCTATTGTTTTTATAGTAAGTAAAAAATATGATGAGGAAGATGTTGTTCGAGGTTTTGAACTTGGTGCTAGAGATTATGTGAAAAAACCTGTCGGAAAAAATGAACTTAAAGCACGTATAAAAAATATTCTAAGAAATATTATAGATATGTAGCAAAATCATAAGAAGGTTATTTTTATAATAAAAACCAATGCCTTTCTTTTAAAAGCAAATCCATATAAATCATCATCTTTGATAGCAACATTTATAACTGAACACTGTTCTATAAGCGCCCTTTGTTATGGTGTGAAAAAATCTGCAAAAAATATTGGTAGCGATTTAAACATAACAGCAAAACTAAGTATAATTGTCGATGGTGGAAAAAGTGAGCTTTATAGGCTACATGAAAGTTTGATTATAAAAGACTATAGCATACTACATAATAATCTAGAAACATCGCTTATAATATCATATGTCAAAGAAGTAATTTTATATATTTCTCAAGGCTCTATGAGTGATGAATGTTTAATACTTATGGAAAAAACCCTTGACGCTATGTTGCTATATGTAGAAAAAAATTGTAGTGGATTAATAAATATTTTAATGAGAGCATTTGAAATAAAAGCCCTTTCTATATGTGGCATTGCCCCTGCTTTTAAAAGATGTTCCATTTGTCAGACAACAGAATCACAAAACTGGTATTATATTTTTGATATAGCTACAGTCATATGCAAAAATTGTTATCAAAATGACAGAAAATATAAAACTCTATACTCGCAAAATATAACAAAAGAAACATTAGATATAATAAGGCAGCTTAAACATAGCCCATTGATTAAAATTGTAGAAAATATTGAAAATTATAAACATTATTCAAAAGACATAGACAAAGATATTAGATATATAACAATGTCAAGACTCACAGACTATATAGGACATTCGATAAAAAGTTTGGCTGTTATAGATTCTATACTATTATAGTTTCAGTTATTGATATTAACTAAAATATTAATCTAATGATACAATTATATATCTATTTTCATTTAAGTCTTTTCTCAAATCTTTTTTATGCACATTAAGAACAACCTCAGAATATTTGCCATTATATTTTCCACTGTAAACTCTAACATCATTTTTTATTGCATTTATAAGCATGGACAATTTTTTATCATCTTCGAGTATTTCATTATATGACTTTGCATTATCAGCATCATTTATATTTATTTCTTTTATAAAAGCTTGGACTATCTTAGATATACCAAGTTCATATGCCGCTTCATATGCTTCTATTTCAGCACTATCCCCATCTAATCTAGGATATCCTATAGCATTAGCCCTAAATGTATTTTCATTTATCCAACCAATTTTATTATTAGCATCATAAGTATTATTAAGAGAAACATTTTTAGATGTAGAGCTACATCCAAATAAACCAAACATAAGCAAAACAAGTAAATACTTAATAATATCTAATCTCAATTTTTTATAGTTATTCATATGCATCAATAGGTGGCTCCCATATTTTATCATCTATATTTGGGTCTGCTTGTTTAACTTTTGTATTTTTTTGCATTTTTATTCTAGGGGCATTGGCACCACCAAGATAAAATCTATATTTTATTCCCGCATTTACCCTACCATCAAAAAAAACAGCAGACTCTGCAAATTCAAAAATACTTATATCAAAACCAAGACCAAATACAAATGCAAACCTTTTCGATTCCCCTATAAAATTATTAAAATTAGCATCTATTTTTACAGTAAAATGGTCTTTCGCATTATAGGAATTAGTAGTTTTGAAAATATCATTGCTTATCGATATTGGAAAATCAAGCACAGTATTATAATATAAACCTATACCAATGCTTAAAAAATATGTTATATGCACCCCTAATGATGCACCATATTCAACCTTTGATAAAATAGAAAAACCTGGGAACTCAAACTCAGTTGTATCAATATCTGTAAAAGTATTCTGTAGCATTGAAACATAAGAAATCCTAGGCGATATACTTATAGCATATATTGATGATTTAGGAAGGGTGAATATTAAATCTAGCCCAAATTGACCTCCGCCCAAAATTGATACTACAGAGCCACCACTTCCCAGCCCCGCAAAAAGATTTATAAACAAATCTAATTCTACTTGAGTACCTTCTAATTGACCATACTTTTTTACACCCTCTGTAGTCCTATCCTGCCGGGAGTATAAAATTTGTGTCATCAAAAGTAGACTAAATATAATAATTAAGGAACGTTTTTTCATATGTATGTACTTCTACTATAAGAATTTCGACTATTTAACATATTTGCTTTAAAATATTTTTTATGTATTATAATATAACTGTAAATATAAAAAATACTAGTGTAAAATATATGATATCCATTGACGATTTTGCTAAAATAAAGATACAAACAGGTACAATATTGGAAGCCTTAGATTTTAAAGATGCTAAAAAGAAGGCTTATAAATTAAAAATAGATTTTGGTAAAGAAGGCATAAAACATTCATCCGCTCAAATAACAGAGATATATACAAAAGAAGAACTTATAAACAAACAAATTATAGCTATCACCAATTTGGAACCCAAACAAATAGCAAACTTCATGTCAGAATGCCTTGTACTTGGGATATACTCAGAAAATGGAGTTGTTTTGCTTAGCACAGAACAGAAAGTAGAAAATGGGCTTGATATATACTAATGGAAAATATTTTTATAAAACCAAAAACAAAAAATGATAATCTTATTATAGCAATATCAACATGCTATGGTGGTGTTAGTAAAGACAGTTATAAATACTTAAATACAGCATTACATGTTGATGACAATAAAGATGATGTCATTAAAAATAGAGAAATATTATTTGAAGCATTAAGGTTAGATATTAAAAAATCTGTATTTGCAAATCAAATACATTCAAATGATGTATATATTATAGATGAAAAAGATATTGGCAAAGGACATGCCTGTTCTGAAAGCGCTATAGAAACAGATGGCTTTATAACAAATATAAAAAATATACCAATTGTAATACAAACAGCAGATTGTCTTTCTGTTGTCTTATATGCAAAGGATAAACATATAATAGCAAATATCCATTGTGGCTGGCGAGGTCTTTCTAATAATATTATACAAAATGCAATAAAAAAAATGATGGACAATTATAATGTTGATACAAAAAATATATATGCATATCTAGGGGCATCTATAAAGCCTACAAACTTTAATGTATCAAAGGATATAGCAAATCAATTTCATAAGCCTATAGAAAAAAATCATTCTTTCTATATAGATTTACCATTTGAGGCAAGATTAATATTAAAAAAATATGGTATAACAGATATAGAAGATTCTAAGTTAGATAGTTATAGCAATGAATTTTATTCATATAGAAGAGATAATAAAATAACAGGTCGCATGTCTACGGTAGCCATGTTAGTTTAATATTAAGTAAAATTTAACAATATTAAAATAGCATCTACTAATCTATTTCAAACTCAAAAGCCTTCGAAACAACTATCTTTTCATTTGGTTTTGGTAAATTTTTCCATTTATTTATAATTGTCGAAACAACCGTTCTATCCAAAATACTATAGCCAGACGATTTTTTTACTTTGACATCGACCACATTACCAAATGTATCTATAGTTATATCAACAATAGTAGTACCCGTATATCCCCATTTTTTAGCAACAGGGGGATATTTAGGCATGGTAAGTTTATAACCACTCACTTTACCATTAATAATATCTATGTAATATTTTTGTTCTTTTGATAAAATCTCTTTATTACTATCTTTACCCTTATCATTTTTCTTCTTTTTCTGCTCAAGATTTATACCATTTTTTTCTTCTTCTATTTCAAGATCGTCCATATCGTCCTCAACATTTTTCTTTCTAACTTCTGCTTTAGCCATAGACTTTTCGCTTATAACAACTTCGCTATTAAAATTAGAGGTGTCAACTGTAACCTCAAAATCATAATATTGTTCATCAAAATCTTTATTAAGCACACTATAAACAATAGCTGGTACTATCAGTATATGTATTATCATAGAAATTATCAAATATTTTTTCATAATGTTATATAGTTTTATTTATTTTATTTTTTCTGCTATAATCACCAAATTATCAAGTGCACTTCTTGGTACTTTTTCTCCGTCCCATGTATTCAGATTGTCAAACCCCGACTTTGCATTCTTTGTTCTGTAAATTTTATCATTCTCTACTTTAACTATATAAAGATTCCACTGCTTAGCATCATCCCAGCCAGGAAAAAATGGTTCCGCATAAAAATGCATGATAGCTGTATTACCGTTTATGAATGTTATTTTTTTATCAGTTGTATTAATATCATCAGTAAGTAATCTATAAACATCTTCACCTTTAGAGCTATCATCTGCATCTGTAGTATAGTATAACTTTTCATCTTGAAACCACATAAAAATATTTTTCCAAGGAACACCAGCAATATCTACTTCATCAATTTTATAGGTTCCCATAGTTATATTTTTTGTATTTGCAAGCCACTGCTTTTTATATTCCGTTTGCTTTCCAACATTAAGAATTATATTACCTGGAGTTGGAGCAACTTTACTTTCATTAACAACTATCAACTTATCAAATTCCTCTTTAGGTATAGTAAGGTCCCAATTATCCACTTTAGTACCACCCTGTACACCACCAAATCCCCATGCACTTTTTGTTCTGTATATTTTACCATCTTTTACTTGAAATATAAAAATAGTGTTTCTCATTAAATCGCTTGTAGTTGCAGTTACATAGAGTATAGCTGTTTGCCCATCTACGAATGCAGGTTTACCTCTTTCACTGGCTAATCTATACGCTATCTCTGGCTCTGGAAATAATTGAGAGTGATACCATAAATATTTGCTTTCTTCTCCCTCCTTATTGTTGAACCACATTTCTATTTCTCCAAATGAACCACCACCCCATAAATCTGGTTCCCCCGTATAAGCACCTTTCTTGATACCTTTAGTGTTTTCGAGCCATTGTTTCCTATAGCCCTCTTGTATTGCAGCATCGGTTTCAATGGTAATAGATTCTCCGCTACTAGAAGAGTCATCAATAGGATCAGTAAATGTAAATAAAGAACAGCCATTCAGAAAAACAGGTAGCCATATCAGTGCCATAATCCCAATAATATTTTTGTAGTTTTTCATAAAGTTGCCCCAATAAATTTTGTTATTTAAATACACTAAAACATCCCTCTAACAGCAACATACCATTCACGCCCTGGTCCTTGAAAATTATTAGCTATATCATAACGAGTATTTAGCAAATTCCTCACACCACCTTCAATAGTTATATACTCTATAAATGTAATACTTGCTGTCAAATCAAATGTATAACTGCCATCTACTTGAGCGGATTCAGAGAATGTCGTCAATACTGCTGAAGTGTAGTTTACAAGGAAATTAATTCTACCTTTGAATATACCCTTCATATCTCCTTCGTATATGTATGATAATATAGCATTGGCAGAATGTTCTGGTATAAAAGGTGCTCTAATAATATTAGAACTATCTGCATCTTTTCCATGTGCCATAAATTGATATGTATAATTGGCGGTAAGTGCTACGCTAGATAATGCAACAGGTATTGGGATATTCATCGATAAAGCCCCATCTATTCCTTGGGCAACATATTCACTTATGTTTTCTACATTATGAGAAGCCCCATCATCAAGATATACGATATAATCTGTATATTTAGATATAAAATATGTTCCTTCAAGTGTAAACATATTAAAAAGCGTTACTATCAAACCGAAATCACCACTGCCCGCAATATTTTCTTTTTTTAAATCTGGGTTACTACTAGCACCAAAAAGATATAGCTCATTAAATGTTGGATTTCTATACCCAGTAGCAAAATTAGCTTTTATTAAATATCTACTCTCTTTATCAAATGTATATAAAGCCCCAACCGAATATGTCGGTTTATAAAACTCGGTCTTTTCACTAGCATCATTTTTTGGCTCATAAGAATCAAAAATAGCGTCAAAGCGAATACCAGGTGTTATAGTAAGCCTAGGGACATTTGTTTCTTTATAATTAAAAAATCCTAATGACGGAAGATATGCTATAGATGCAGTATTTCTATTAACAGTACTGCCTTCATCAAGGCTAACACCCTTTGTCACAGGGCCTGCTATAAAATATTCATTTCTATATAGAATTTCAACTGCATTTTGAAAAACAAATATA
>CAMRBQ010000035.1 GCA_947040495.1 uncultured Spirochaetia bacterium | reverse complement strand
AAGAGCCTGTTATTGAAGAGCCTGTTATTGAAGAGCCTGTTATTGAAGAGCCTGTTATTGAAGAGCCTGTAATAATAAAAGTCAAAGGGGTTTCATTCGCAGTAGAATCTTATGAATTATCAGATGAAAGTAAAGAAAATTTACAAACTACAATTGATGAAGTCATAGTCAAGTACCCTAATAATAAAATAATAGTAAAAGGTCATACTGATAATCTTGGCAACGATAAATTTAATAAATATTTATCTAAAAAAAGAGCAGAATCTATTGTTAATGTACTGAAAGAGAGCATTGATAGCGATAGAATTTCTTATGAAGGGATGGCTGATACTGAACCTATAGACACAAATAATACAGCATCAGGGCGTGCTAAAAACAGGAGAGTAGAGATTATAATATTAAATGAATAAACTGTTTAATTAAAAATTAACTACGATTTAAAAATAGCTCTCTTGCTTTAATGTGAGAGGGCTTTTTTATCGACTAAACAGCTATTTAAAATACTGCGTTGCTTGCTTGGATACTCTAAGACATATAGATTTTAGTTACATGTCATAATGCTTTACAACATACAACTATGCCCCTATGGTAAATAGTTTTCTTGACTAAATTTATTATACTATTGTATCTTTAAAATATCCCGATATTCATAGAAATATAATAGGATTATACAAAATGGATATATCAAATAACATAAATAATATAATAAATAATCATTCATCACTCAATAGCAATATCAAAAATGTTGGCGATAGATATAACAATATGTCTAAATTTAGTGTACCAAATGATAATAGTATTGACAGCGTAAATGATAAAAGCAGTAGTGAACTTAAAAGGCTCAAAGATGTATCTCAAGATTTTGAAGCTATATTGCTAAATCAGATGTTTAAATCTATGAGACAAACTATAAATAAATCTAATTTAGTTGATGGCGGCATGGCTGAGAATATATTTGAAGATATGCTTTATGATGAATACTCAAAAGGATTTTCAAAGACTAAGAAGATGGGTATATCAGAGATGATATTTAATCAAATGAAAGATTATATATAAGAATATTAATGAATATTATCTCGGGAACAAAAAAGGGACATAAGATTATAAGTCCAAATACAAAATTTCGCCCAACACAATCTAAAGTTAGAAGTGCCTTTTTTAATACAGTAAATATAGAAAGCAAATCATTTCTAGATTTATGTTCTGGTAGTGGTGCTATGTCTTTGGAGGCATTAAGCAGAGGGGCAAGTCATGTTGTAAGTGTCGATATAGAAAGACTTTCGATAAAAGCTATATTTGAAAATTATAAAAAGATATTCCCTGAAAATGAAAATTACATAATAAAAAGAATGTCATTAGATGATTTTGTAAAAAGAACAAAAGATAAATATGATGTTATATTTATTGACCCGCCATACTTCTCAAATCTATATGAAAAAACTATAAAAATTATTTTTGAAAAAGAATTACTAAATGAAAATGGAATTATAGTTGCTGAAATGGCAATAGAATATCTTTCAAAAACAACATTCCATAAAAAATATAATCATGAAATACGCAGATATGGCACAACAATACTACTTTTTATAAATAATAAATAAGCTATAAATACTATTTTTTTATGCATTCTTTTGTAAGTTTTATAATCTCTTTTGCCACTCTTTCAATAACATTTTTATCACCAAGATGCTTTTTTACATCAGCCAATTCTTTTTTCACAGAATTATAAATGTTTTCATCTGTCAAGTAATGCATAACCTGGTCTGTTATCGCATCACTATTGCAATCCGACTGTAAAAGCTCAGGGACAACAGATTTACCCAATATAATATTTGGCATACCGACAAATCCACCCTTAACAAAAAATCTAGCTATAAAGTATGTTATATATGAAATTTTATAGCATATAACCATCGGTTTTTCATAGCATGAAGCAATAAGTGATGACGTTCCACTTGACAAAATAATAACATCTGAATGGGCGTAAACGCTCTCTGTCTCGTCATTTTCTAATAATGTATAACATAAGCCATCTAACAATTTACTATGTTTTTTCATTATAGAATCAATTGTTTTTCTATATTCTGGATAGGCTATAGGGATTAAAAAGCGAATATTGCCTGAAAACATTTTGTTAAGCAAAGCCATTGATTGAATAAAAACTGGTGAAAGTTTATTTATCTCTTGCATTCTCGAACCAAATAAAACACCCACTGTATATTTTTTAGATGGAATATTTAATGGTTTAGGTTCTACATTTTTTAAATCTACAAATGGATGACCCGAAAACATTACATTACAATTATGTTTTTTATAAACATTATAATCAAAAGTAAATTGTGTGATAACAGATTTGCAAGAGCGAAGTTTTTTAGCATTCCACCTACCCCATATACCAACATGAGGAGGGAAATAATAAATACATGGAATGTTATTTTTTTTACAATATTCAACCAAGAGGAGATTTATACCTTGATTATCAACTAAAAGCATCATATCAATTGGGTTGGCTTCTATATATTCTTTTAATTTATTAAATGCACCTAATTTTTTAAATGCAAGTATAGGGTTCATCCCCTCCAAAATCCCCATAGTTGACATTGTAGACATGTCATATATATTTTCAACACCAGAGATATGCATCCTATGCCCGCCAAAGCCAACAAGCTCCATAGAGTCGTCTAATTCTATTAATTTCTTGGCTACTAATGCACCTTGTATATCACCTGATACTTCACCCGTAGCTATAAATATTCTCATGAATGTCTTGGTGTTATCCCTCTTTTAGATTCTATAATAAAATTAACTACTTCTTTCGTTATACTACTCAAAGAATCATCATCCTTATATCGAGCAATAAAATCAGACTTGGTTAAATTCCAATTGTACCATATATCATGAGCATGATTTGCTTCTGCAATATCTTCAGAACTAAAACCTGCCCTACGTAAACCAACTATATTAAGCTTATAAACAGTAGCTGGTGTCGACATTACAAGTGAATAAGGCAGTATATCTTGGGGTATTCTCGTAAGCCCACCAAGCATTGCAAAAGTACCTATCGTACAAAATTGATGTACTGTTACATTGCCAGATATAAATGCATTCTTACCAACTTTGACATATCCTGCAACCAAAGCACCATTACATATTATAACATTATCTTCAATAATACAATCATGGGCAACATGACCACAAGCCATAATATAGCAATTATTTTTTATAATCGTTTTTCCATTATCAGCAGATGCTCTATGCACATTACAAAACTCTCTAAACTCATTATTATCGCCTATAACAAGATGTGTAATTTTGTTTTTATCAAAAGAAATATCTTGTGGCAAATTACCAAGCATTGCATGGTCATGAATAGTATTATTATTACCAATATATGTATGCGATTTTATAATAGCATGACTACCGATTGAAGTGTTATCCCCAATACGAACATCATCTTCTATAATAGCATAAGCACCTATCGCTACATTTTCGCCAATAATAGCATTGCTTGATACTATAGCTGTACTATGAATATTTGAAGGCATCACAAAACTCCTTTAATATTTACAGAAAAAACAAGAATATCTACTATATTTTCATCTCGTCTTTTTCTAACAACCAAAGCCCTAACTGTGCTTCGCAAGCTGTATTACCTTCAACTTCTGCCTTGCCATGTACTTTTAATAATTTACCATTAAATCTATCAACAGTTACAGTCAGCTTAAGTACATCGCCAGGGACAACAGGCGTTTTGAACTTTGTATTATTTATCGTTGCAAAAAACATAAACTTCGTATGCATATCTTCTATAAGCTTGGTATAACATAAAATACCACTAGCCTGAGCCATGGCCTCTACGATAAGAACACCGGGCATTATAGGCATTTCTGGGAAATGGCCTGTGAATTGTGGTTCATTCATAGATACATTTTTTATAGCCACGATATGGTCATCCGCTATATCTAAAACCCTATCTATAAGTAAAAATGGATATCTATGTGGCATTAGTTTTAATATTTCTTGCATTTTTAATTCATTCATAAAAACAATCCCTCACTGATATTTTTTATCAACAATTCTTTTAGAACATAAATATTATAACATATATACATATATTATACAATAAACAACATGTATATTAGATATATAATGCAAATACAATATCCATACCATAGTTTATATAGCATAATTAATATTCACATGATATAATAAGGGTTATGAAATTTAATATTATATCACATTTTACAAAGTCATTAAAAAATATAAAATCAGTATATAAAACAAAAGATTCTATGATATTTCTTGCTATCATATTACTTTATGGGCTTGGCTATGGATATTACAGGGGCATACAAGATAATTATCTTGCTGAAATCGTCCATATTACAGAATTCCAAAGGGGTGTGGTAGAATTTTTACGTGAACTCCCTGGCCTGCTACTTATATTTATACTTGCTATTTTGTATAGATTTAATGAAAAAAGCATATTAAAAATATCACTTTTTGTATGTATGATTGCAATGCTATCCCTTGTCATTTCATCCACTGCCAAAGTACCTGTTGTTGGGCTTATGATTATTTTTAGTATTGGTGAGCATATGATTATGCCATGTAGAAGTTCTATAGCTATGCATAACGCTGAAAAGGGTAAAGAAGGCTTTTCACTTGGTATTGTAACGAGCATTGATAATATTGGTAAAGTTTTTGGATATGCTATTGTGGCTATACTGTTTTTAGCATTTCCACATTTTAATATTAAATTAACATCACAATTTAAAACTGTATTTCTATTAGCAGGTATAGTATTTTTATTAGCATTTATTGTAGCATTATTTTTTTCAAAAGAAAAAGAAAACAAACAAGTTGGGCATATAAAAAGACAGAGGCTCTATTTCAAAAAAAAGTTTACCGTGTTTTATATACTTGAACTATTCTATGGCGCAAGAAAACAAATATTTCTTACATTTGCCCCATATGTACTTATTTTGGTATATGGTGCAACTACAGATGTAATATCGATACTCTATACAGTATGTGCCATCGCAAGTGTGCTTTTCATGCCTTTAATTGGTAAGTTAATAGATAAAGTGGGCTATAAATTTGTTATGGTATTTGATACTGTATTACTAATATTTGTATGCCTTATATATGGCTTTGCAAATAAGATATTCCCAATGCATATTGCATTTTATGTTGTCATGTTTAATTTTATACTAGATGCGATAATATCTCAGGCAAGCATAGCCTCGAGTGTATATGTCAAAGCATTAAGCGATGATAAAAATGAAATAACATCAACACTTACAACAGGCATATCTGTCAATCATGTTATGAGTATAATTGTAGCATTACTCGGTGGAACAATATGGCTTTTTGCGGGCGTAGAATTATTATTCGTATTTGCTGCTATATTCTCTTTGGGCAATACTATATTTGCTTTATTTATAAAAGAAATAAAAGTAAAAGAGGCTTAGTAAAAACCTAAGTTTTATTCAAAATACAAGGCTAAATTTTATAGACAAGAGAGTTCATTTTCTATAATAGAATCAAAACTCTGCTTTTTACGTATAAGCCTATGACTGTCGCCATCTACTAATATCTGCTCTATAAGCTCACGAGTATTATAATTACTACTCATGCTTGCTCCATATCCACCAGCATCGAGTAGAACCAAAAAATCGCCCTCAGTAACGGTACTAATCATTCTATCTTTTGCAAAATAATCGCTACTCTCACAAATTGGCCCAACAATATCGACTATCATTTGTCCATCATGTTTTATTATAGGCAGTATATCATTATAGGCATCATACATGGCAACACGTATATAATCATTCATGCCAGCATTTGTAAGCAAAAATGTTTTATCCCATTCTTTTTTTATATATTCTATTTTCATTATAAGAGCAGAAGCATTGCCTGTGATAAAACGGCCAGGCTCAAGTATAAATTTGACATCCATAGATTTGAGTAGCGGTATTACTTTTTGTTTATATGTATCAAAATCGAAAGCATCTTTTGACTTATCATATTGAATACCAATGCCGCCACCAAGGTCAATCGTATCTATATTAAATCCAATATTTGTTAGATGTTCTTTTAATTCGCTCATTACTTTAATAGCTTCATAAAAAGGCTCGGCTTTCAATATCTGCGAACCTATATGCATAGCAAGAGCCTCTATCCGTATATTTTCTAAGCCCTTTAGTAAATCAATATTTTCTTTTATTGCATCAACGCTTATACCAAATTTATTGCCCCTCTTGCCCGTAGTTATTTTATCTATAGTGCTCGATTCCACATCAGGGTTAACTCTAATAGCACATTTTACATTTTTACCAAGACTTTTTGCAATACTATTTATTCTTTTTGCCTCAGGTATCGATTCTATATTAAACATATGAATATTGTGATTTATAGCGAATTCTATTTCATATTCACTTTTTGATACGCCTGAAAACATAACTTTAGATGTATCGCCGCCCACTTTCATATATCTCTTTAATTCGCCAACAGAAACAATATCGCAGCCAAAACCATTATCTGAAAGTATTTTTAATATTGAAAGATTACCCTCAACCTTTGCAGCAAAGGCAAATACAATATTTATATCCTCAAAAACTTCTTTTAATTTATTAATATTATCCTCAATCATTTTTTTTGAATATATATAACAAGGACTTTCATATTTTTTCACAATATCATTAATACAAACATCTTCTAGGTAAAGCTCATTATTTTTATATTGAAACATATTTTCTCCATTCTAAATAATATTTAATAATCATCGATTTCTAGGTTAGTATCTCACAAAAAGACAAAAAAAAGACTGCGTAAAGTATTAACTCTTTATCGCAGCCCTTCAAATCAAAATATCTCCGAGGACAGGATTCGAACCTGCGACCCAGTGGTTAACAGCCACTTGCTCTACCGACTGAGCTACCTCGGAATGTGCCCACATCATAGCATATAAAAAAATATATGTCAAGTCAAAATTATTTCTGTGTAACATTTTGATTATTATACCAATATTCACTTTATAATTTCATTTTTTAAGAATTTTATATTAAAAATTACTTTGACAATTTTTTTAATTTAAGTTATATTGTATCCTACTTTATGAGTTATCATGTATGAAAAACAAGCAAAAAAAAAATATATATTATCCAGGCAATGCTTTGCCAAACAATTCAGACGGCAGTGAAGTAGTTTTAAGCAATGATGTAATAGCTTCTGTAATAAAAGAATCTGCTGAAAAAGTTGATGGATTTATCAGGTTTTCTGAAAATGTAATTGATGGGATAAGTAAACTATTTAATATGACAAATACATATAATGGCATAACTGTACATAACCATATAGACGAAAATAATGAGAACATAATAGAGATAGATTTATCCATTGTATTAGAGTCTGGTCTAAATATAGCCGATATATGCTATAATATACGGAATAATGTGCTTGAAAGTATAAACAAATATCTTAATATTTTGGTATCTCGTATCAATATATATGTATCTGGTATTGAGAATAAATTGGATAAATAAATATGAACCCTATAAAAATAGCTATACAAACAATTAAAATACTTACAATATTTATTATTGCCCTCACTGGGGTCATAGTCATACTATCGTATTTTGGTGTAGAACAAATTACTGCCATAAAAACAAAAATAATTTCATTAATAGAACTTGCTTTCTATGATAATTCAATTTCAAGTATTTTATTCGCCTTTATTTTAATATTCCCTTTTATTATAACAATAATAAATATATTTATACCCGATATTAATAGCAATAAATATCTATCAATTGAAGATTCATCGGGCTATATACATATATCTATAAGGGCAATTTCTGACTATATAAAGCAAATCGCAATGGAATATTCAGAAATAGAATCTGCTCGTCCAAAACTATTTTATAAAGATGGCAATATAGAAATACTTTTGTATTTAGAAGTTACATCTAAACAAAATATAATTGGATTATCAGAAATATTAAAATCTGACATATGCGATAGCCTTACAAAAACAACAGCAATACGTAATGATAATATAGGTAAAATAGAAATAGTTATTGACAATATAAAACTTGATAAAGATTTAACAACAGATGAAATATCCAAAATAAGAAGGAAAAAATGAGGTCGATTTTTCAAGTTATACGTGTTCTATCTTCCAGATATCCGCATAGATTCTTCTACTCTATTGTTGGTTTTATATTAGCTGTAATGCTTATGATATTTGGTTTTTGGAAAATGCTCATAATAGTAGCTATTACATCAATATTTTATTTTGTTGGTTTATTATCAGATAATGGGGTATCGTTGAGAGAGTTTGTGAAAAAAATATTTAAGATTTAGTTGATATCTTAAAATTAAAAAACACCTAAGGAATAACATGAGTAATAATATTATTGAAATAGCATCACTAAGCGAATTTGAAGACTTTATACAAAACAAAAAGTGTATTATAGACTTTTGGGCACATTGGTGTACCCCTTGTAAACAATTAATGATTACATTAGACGATATTGCATCTAAATATAGCGATTTATATTTTATAAAAATTGACGTTGAAAAATTTCCTGATATATCTAGTAAATACTTTGTTACTAGCTTACCTGCCGTATTCTTCTTAGACGATTCTAAGGTTGTAAAACAAATCATAGGCAATGTCGACAAAAAAAAGATTATGTCTGTGATAGAAGAATATATGTCCTAGCATTATAAAGCCCTCCACATAAAATTTTATAAATAAAATACATGATGATTTACTTTCATTGTATAATTTTTTACAATAGCGTGATTTTATTATAAAGATAATATAAAACTAAATTTTACTATCTTTATAATAAAGCCGAGGAATAATAAATGAAACTAA
The DNA here is from genome assembly GCA_947040495.1 of uncultured Spirochaetia bacterium. GTDB lineage: Bacteria > Spirochaetota > Brachyspiria > Brachyspirales > Brachyspiraceae > CAMRBQ01. The sequence goes on along the minus strand of CAMRBQ010000035.1, from coordinate 10,855 downwards.
ATAAAGAAACTATTTCGCAATACCCAACTAGGCGATTTTTTATTCGATATGCAATACCGGGCATGGTAGGCACACTTATGGCAAATATAGCTGCTTTAGTTGATGGTATATTTGTAGCAAATTTTGTAAGCCCAGAGGCTTTTGTTGCTATCAGTGTCGTATGGCCTATCATATCTGTTACACTCGGTATTTTTATTATGCTTACAATAGGTGCGACAGCTATAGCAGGCAAATGTATTGGTGAAAATAAAAGAATTAGAGCGAATCTTATATTTACTCAAACGATATTAGTAGTATTTGTACTTTCTGCTATTCTACTTTTCCTCATTTATATATTAAAAGATATAGTCTTACCCATTCTTGGGGCACATGGAAAAATATTAGAATATGCTGATATGTATTTTTTACCGCTAGTTGTATCTTCTTTTTTTACTGGGATGGCATACTGTATGGGGCAATTTGTAAGATTAGACGGCTCGCCTCGCTATACTTCTTCTACTTTTATTGTAGCCGCTATTACAAATATTATTCTCGACGCTCTATTTATAATTGTATTTAAATGGGGGATAGCAGGGGCTGGATGGGCGACAGCTATAGGACAGTTTGTCGCATTAGCTATGATGCTACTACATTTCAGAAGAAAAAAATGCTCTCTTAAAATTATAAAAATATATGGTGGTTGGATTTATCTTGTACGTGCCGCCATGAATGGTTTTTCAGAATTTATTAGTTCGGCAAGTGGTGGGCTTATCGCTTGGTTATTTAATATCACAGCATTTGCTATTATGGAAAATATGGGTGTTATTGCATTTTCTGTTGTAAATTATGCTCTATTTTTTATGACTATGTTAGTTTATGCCTTAGGAGAATCTATACAGCCTCTTATAAGTGTGGCATTTGGGGCTAAAAATAGAAAGAAAATGGAATCTTTTTTACATACTGCACTAATGATAGGTATATTAATGTCTTTTATACTTATGAGTATTGTAATTATAAATCCCGCCCTATTTGTAGATAGATTGCTTAAAAATATCGATATAGAAACATATAATACGGCTATATTTTTTCTAAGAACAATGTCTATGGCATTTGTCGGTATATCATTAAATATATGTATGAGTGCATATTATACATCTGTACAATGTGCGGGTGCTTCTGCGATTATAGCATTTTTAAGAGGGACAGCATTACCAACTATTTTAATACTTACTCTACCAAAAATATTTGATGTTTGGGGATTGGTGCTTGTACTTCCTTTGAGTGAAATTATAACATTAATAGTATCTATATCTCTCTATAGAAAAAGAAGACCAAAGATATTAGTTCCGTATTGAGGCTAATTTTTAATGTACAAAGTTACTTTATTATATATTTTATAATTATTAAATATGATTTACTATACTAGCAAAATATGCAGCACCAAAACCATTGTCTATATTTACAACAGTCACATTTGGGCTACATGATGTAAGCATTGCCATAAGCGTTGTTATGCCTTGTAAATTAGAGCCATAGCCAATACTAGTAGGCACAGCTATTATAGGGGCACTAACAAGACCACCAACTACACTAGCGATAGCCCCTTCCATACCAGCGACAACAATGACAACCTTGGCCTCTCTTATAATCTCAATCTTTGAAAATAGCCTATGTATGCCCGCAACACCAACATCGACAATTTTTGTATATCTATTTCCAAGTATAGCAAGCGTTTCAACCGCCTCTTCGACAATAGGTAAATCACTAGTCCCCGCACTTAGCACACAAACGCTACTTTCTGTAAGCGGCAATGACTTTGGCTCAAATTTCATCGTTGATGCGATTTTGTTATATACTAATTTATCTGATATAGTTTCTAACTGCTTTGCTTTACTATCATTTAATCTAGTAATTAGCATATTTTCATTTTTTTCAATAAAAGCATTGACAATAGGGATAAGCATATCAATAGACTTACCCTCGCCATATATCACCTCGGGCTGCCCTGTTCTAATACTTCTATGATGGTCAAGCATTGCAATATCTATATCTTCAAATGGCAAATCAATTATTTTTTTTGCAGCATCATCTATACTAGCATTTCCATTTTTTACATTCTCAAGTAGTTTTTTCAAATCATCAGTGGTCATAAAATTATTCTCTATAAACTTTTAACTTTTTTTATTTTATCAAAACAGAAAAATCTAGCATATTCTTAAATAATAAATCAATCCCCGCAAGCAAGGCAATACGATTATTTTTTATATTACTATCATCTGCCATAACTAAAACATCTTTGAAAAATATATCGATAGGCTCATATAGGCTAGATAATTCTATAAAGGCATTTTCATATTCTTTTTTATTGATTAAATTTTTGACGCTAATATTTTTTTGCTTATATACATCATACAATTTTTTTTCAGCATCTTCTACTAAGATAGCCTCATTTATATCATAGTTTTTTGTATCTTTTATAATATTTGATATTCTCTTAAATACAGTTAGTATCTCTATAAATCTATCTTCACGCGACTTTCTAAATGAATCAATAGCTGCAATTTTCGCCAAAGCCTCGCATATATCAGTTAGCTCAATAGCCAAAACGCCCCTTATGGCATCGAAAGAATAATCACTAGATATATCATTTTCAAATCTAAGCTTTATAAACTCAATTATATCGCCTGTGAGATTTTCTGTTTTATTTAGTTTTTCATAATCTGAAAAGTTTTTAATAAATACACCTATGATATTATTCAAATTTAATTGCCAATTAGATTGCTTAATAATATGTATTATGCCAAGTGCCTGCCTACGCAAAGCATTTGGGTCTTGCGAGCCTGTTGGAATATCGCCTAGATAAAACCCTGCTATAATATTATCAAGCTTATCTATAACAGACACAACTCTACCTATAATATTTTTAGGCATGCTATCTTTTGCAAATGTAGGTTTATATTGGTCTCTTATCGCAATAACAATATCATTATCAAAATTATTTTCTGCCGCAAAATATGAACCCATAATACCCTGAAGTTCTGGAAAATTATATACCATATTACTTACAAGGTCGCTTTTCATATATCTTATTGTTTTTTGTATTTTATCTTTTTCACTAGATAAGCCTAAACTATCTATAATAATATCAGAATGAGCAATCATTCTATTTACTTTATCTTCCATAGAACCAAGTTTATTTCTAAACATTAGAAAAGGAAGTTTTTTATTCATCTTGTCAAAATTGTTTTTAATATCCTCTTGATATAAAAATCTACCGTCTGAAAGTCTTGCTGTAAGTACACGCTTATTACCATTTATTATATGTTCAGTTTCAGGTTGATTAGCTGTTATGACAAATGTATTTGTAAGAGTGCCATCTTTGTTTGTCATAGGAAAATACATTTGATGCTCTATCATTTCAGAAGTCAAAACTTCTTTTGGGACTTCCAAAAACTTCTCATCAAATATTGCTTTGAGTAAATATGGTTTTTCTACAAGGTCTACAACTATTTTTGCTACTTTATTTTTATCAACAACAATAGAGTTAGATTCTTTTTCAATATTTTCAACTTGGTTAATAATATCGTCAAGCCTTTTTTCTCGACAAGGGATAACATATTTTGATTCTAATACTTTCTCATAATTTTTTGGACTATCTAAAATAGCCTCATCAGGGGATAAAAGCCTATGCCCATATACTTTATTATTAGATTTGACACCAGTAATCTCAACATCAATAATATCATCACCAAACATAAGTATAATATTTCTAATTGGACGAACAAATGCAAAATCATAATCTGCCCAACGCATTTTTTTTGGAAACTTTATATTTTCTAATATACTAATAAAATTATCTTTTATAATAGCATCTGTTTCTACACCTAATTTTTCTTTTTTTATGTATATATAATCTTTACCCGAAATATTTTTTAGATATGGAATATTAATATTTTCTTCCTGTGTAAGGTTACAAATAAGTGCTTCGTCTATATTATTCGCTTTGAAAAAACCACTACCCGCCTTTGTAATAGCACCATCTTTAAAAGAAGCCTCATACATAGGGCCTTTTTGTTCTATGATTTGGTCTTTCGATTTTTCTTCTACATCCAAAATTAATACAGCCAAACGCCTCGGTGTTACAAATGATTTGCATTCACCAAATGATATACCCTTATCTATGAACATCTTTTTCATTAAAGACAATAGGCTTTCTCTAGCATCTACTGCAAAAGCAGATGGTATCTCTTCTATAAATATTTCGATTAGAAAGTCTTTCATTTAATTTACTCCATATATTATCTAATATAGAATATATATTTTAAACCAAAAAAATTCAATGAAAGAGTAGCTCATACAGGCCATTATAAAATATTATCTATATCAACTTCAATGATTTTTGGCATGCAAATATCTTCTATAAAAATAAAGTTTATATTTTTGTTTGACTTCTTTTTATCTTGCTTTATAGATTCTTTTAGATTTAATTCTTTTGGTATATCTGTAGTAAGATTTAAATTATTAAGTATTTTTTTTGTTCTCTCTAATATAGAAATATTTTTTGTTATTCCAAGTTTAATCCCATATTCAATTGCAAATATTATACCCATAGCGAGAGCCTCACCATGTAAGTATGAACCATAGCCCGCACTAGTTTCTATACTATGACCGATTGTATGCCCAAAGTTTAACATCATCCTTTCATATTTTTCTTTTTCATCTATTTCTACAATGCTAGCTTTTATCTTGCAATTTAAATATAGTAAGTTATCTATATTTTTTTCAATATTTGATCTTGTATAATTTTCCTCTATAAATTCAAACATCTCTTTGTCAAAAAGCAAGGCATGTTTTACTATCTCAGACATCCCCGCAAAAAACTCTCTATCATTTAATGATTTCAGCATATTAGAATCTATCAAAACTAATGAAGGTTGATAAAATGTCCCCACAAGATTTTTTCCAAAGCTAGTATTTATTCCAGTTTTTCCACCAACAGAAGAATCAACACATGATAAAAGTGTTGTAGGTATTTGGACGAACCTTATACCACGCATCCAAGTACTCGCAACAAAGCCCGCCATATCCCCTATCACACCACCACCCAATGCAACTATTATATCAGCCCTGCCAATTTCACTCTTTGCAAGTTCCTCATATATTTTAAGTATATTATCGATATTTTTATTTTCTTCGCCCGCCTGTATAATGCAAATAAAAGTTGTTATATCTTCTTTATCTATAATGCTTTTTAATTTTTGTGCATAAAGAGAATACACATTACTATCTGTAACGATAAGACATTTTTTAGTATTAGTATATTTTTTTATAAGAACACCAATATTATCGACGAGGTTATTTTCTATTAAAATATCATATTTATGATACTCAAGGTTCACTGTAATGCTTTTCATTCATCCACCTTTTTTTATTTTCATTAGCAAATTGAAGTAAATTTTTCACCGAATCTTTATCATTATCTTGAATAGCATGTTCATATTTTTCTAATACATTAATATAATTTCTAATTGTAGAAGAAAGATAATCTTTATTACTAATAAATAACTCGCTCCACATATTAGCATCGATTGTCCCAACACGTGTATGGTCTCTAAGGCTATTGCCTTCAAAGCCAATAGAATCCAAAAACTCGCCTTGACTTACAATAGCACATGCCACTATATGCATTAGCTGACTTGTAAATGCTATTTGTTTATCATGCTTTTCAGAGTCAGATTCTACTATATTACTACAGCCTATATCATAGAGTATTTTTTTTATAGTTTCAACATCATTTTTTTTTGCAATATTGTTTTTAGTTATAATGGCATTTCTATTATGAAAAAGAGTTTCACTTGAGTTTTCATATCCACCAACCTCAAGCCCTGCCATAGTATGTACGCCGATATAATTTACATCTTTACATATATCAAAAATATCACGCTTCACACCACAAAAATCACTTATTATAGTATTACTATCGATAGCATATTTATATTTTTTTATAATATCAATTGCAATATCGGGCATGACAGACAATATAATAATGCTAGATTCTTTAATAGCATTTTCAATATCATAGTCATTTTTTATGATATAGCCATTTTTCAAGGCATATTCGGAGGCTTTTTTGTTTATATCAAGCCCCCATATTTTATAGCCTTTATTACTTATAGCCTTCAAAAAAGAAGTACCAATAAGCCCCAAGCCTATAATAGCTATATCATAATTTTTTATAAAATGACTATCATTCACTTATCATATCCTTTGCATTAGACAAATAGCCTTGTATAGAATTTATAGCATCCATAATATTATCAAATGCCTTAGGTGTAACCGATTGTGCCCCATCACATAAAGCATTCTCTGGGCTATTATGCACCTCAATTATAACCCCATCAGCACCAGCGGCAAGGGCAGCAAGGCTAAGAGGCAAGCTCATCCATGACTTTCCACTAGCATGCGAAGGGTCTACAATAATAGGCAAATGGCTCAATCTCTTCACAGCAGGAATAGCACTTATGTCAAGCGTATTTCTTGTATATGTTTCAAATGTTCTTATTCCTCTTTCGCATAAGACAACATTTTCATTACCGCCATTCAAGATATATTCAGCACTCATTAACCACTCTTCTATTGTACTAGAAAATCCTCTTTTTAAAAGTACTGGCTTTTTTGACTTCCCTACTTCTTTTAACAAATCAAAATTCTGCATATTACGAGCACCTATTTGAATCATATCAACAGACTCTTCAAAAATATCCATTAATCTTGATGTTGTTATTTCACTTACAATTGGAAGCCCCGTTTCTTTTTTTGCCTCAATAAGTAATTTTAATCCATCTGCTTCAAGCCCTTGAAATGCATATGGGCTAGTTCTTGGTTTGAATGCACCGCCACGAAGTATTGCTGCCCCAGAATCTTTCACACTTTTAGCGATAGAAACTATTTGTTCCCTACTCTCAACAGAACATGGCCCAGCTATAACAACAGGCTTGTTTCCTCCAATCTTTACACCGCATATATCAACCACAGTACGAGTAGGCTTAAATGCTATATTCGCTTTTTTAAACGGCTCTTGTACTTTTAGTATTCTCTCAACACCATCAAACATAGAAAGTGTATCTCTATCTATACAACCCGTATCTCCAACTGCCCCAATAACAGTTTGGTCAGCACCAACTATTTTTGTGGTGAATAATCCAGACGATTCAATTTTATCTATAACATTTTTTATATTAGCCAGCGTAGCTGTCAATTTCATTACAACAATCATATTGCCTCCATTCTTTTCTTTTTAAAATTTCGAAGAAACCTAGTATATATGTTTGAGAAAATAAATATTATGGCGTGCTAGACGCCGTAGAAATAAAATGCATAAAATGCTAGAAAAGAAAAACTAAATGGTAAAGAGAAATTACCTCTAATATTTTTACTAATAGCATTGACTTTCATGATTATACATCATATATTTTTATTATAAAATGTCAAGTATAATTATAGACGAGGATAAAACATAATGCTAGAAAATAAAATAACAAACCCAGATAAAAAAGATAATGAATCAGCATATTCATCAGTGCTTGAAATAGATTGCAATAAACTAGTTGTCATATGTGGGCAGGTTGCTGAAGATGAAAATGAAGATATAGTTGGCAACACAATCGAAGAGCAAACAAAGCAGGTATTTAAAAATTGTTTTGAAAATCTAGCTAAAGCAAATTGTACATTAGAAAATGTTTTTAAGGTAAATGTCTATATAAAAAATATAGAAGATTGGTCTCGCTTTAATGATGTATTCAAAACAATATTTACAAATAAAACAAAGCCCGTCAGAACCACAGTACAAGCGGGGCTATTAGATGGCTATCTTATCGAAGTAGAACTTTGGGCTGCCAAATAATATTTTAACTATATTATACAGACAGATCTCCCCCATCTTTTGAGAAATATAGACTATCATATTTTTCTTTTAATGGATAGACAATATCATCTATAAAATTTGATACCTGAATATTTGACATGCCGCTAATATTTTCTTTTTCAATAATAGAGTTTATCTCTTCCATAGTAATATTCATATCTTTTTCATTAGAAATATATGAATAAAGCATATTCTCCTTTCCATCTTCTTTAATTTCTAACATAACTTTATGAGAAAGCACCCTTATTATTTCATGTATTTGTTGTCTATCGCCACCCTTCTCTACAAGATGCATCATTATCGCCTCTGTCAGCATAAAAGGAGTTTCTCTATTTAGATTTTGCTTTATAACTTTTTGATTAACAACAAAACCCTTTGAAACATTTATCATTAATTCAAGAATAGAATCCATAGCCAAAAATATTTGAGGTACTACAAGACGCTTTGAAGCAGAGTCGTCGAGGCTCCTTTCAAACCATTGTGTTGCAGCTGTATTTTCGAGAGTATGAGCGGCATTGGATATAAACCTAGATAGCGAACATATTCTTTCACTACGCATAGGATTTTTTTTATAAGCCATGGCTGAACTACCGATTTGATTTTTTTCAAACGGCTCATCAATCTCACGCATATGTGCCAAGAGCCTAAAATCTGTAGCCATTTTATGTATGGACAAAGAGAGTAATGACAAAGCCATAGCAACCTCGCTATCAAAACGCCTCGGATATGTTTGCCCACTAACAGAATAAACAGTAGTAAAACCAAATTTCTTTGCAAGGGCATTATCAAGCGATATAACTTTATTTACATCGCCATGAAAAAGTGTTAGAAAACTCGCCTGAGTACCTGTTGTCCCTTTTACACCAAGCATACGCATATTACTATTTATATTTTCAAGCATATAAAAACTATCTATAAAATCTTGAATATATAAAGTTAAACGCTTGCCAACTGTTGTAGGTTGTGCTGGTTGAAAATGAGTGAATGCTAATGTATTTATATCTTTTGTTTCGATAGCCCTTTCACTTAAAATAACAATAACATTATAAAGTTTTTTGCATATAAGAGAGAGAGCATCTTTTATTTGTATTAAGTCGGTATTGTCGCCAACATAAGCACTTGTAGCCCCAAGATGTATTATCCCAGAAGATTTGGGGGCAACTTTAGCATATGTATGTATATGAGCCATGACATCATGACGGAGAAGGCTTTCTTTTTCTTTGGCATATTCAAAGTCTATATTTTCGATATTGTCTCTTAATTCTTGTATTTGTTCATCAGTAATGTCAAGCCCTAATTTTTGCTCTTCTTCTGCAAGGGCAGTCCATAATTTACGCCAAGTGCTAAATTTAAACGTATCTGAAAATATGTATAGCATTTGTTTTGAAGCATATCTATCTTCAAATGGAGTTTTATATTTTGTTCTGTTTTCTTCCATAAAAAAGCCTCTTTTAATACCATTTATAGTATATATTTCTTTAATATACTAATTATACTATATAAAAATATAATCCGCAAATGATTAAAAAACAATGAAATTATGCAGTTTTATGCTATTAATTGAGTGTTATTTTTTTAACGAACAAATTAATTTAATTTACAAAAAAATTATATTAACCTATTGACATTTTGATACAATTAAGCTATTATCACAAAACATTTGACTTAGGCTTATTTCGATTTTGTGTTTTATAAATTCTTTTTTGTGCCGCCGACATTGATTTTCTTCAAGTAATGAGGGATAGATAGACGGGAGTATGTCCATCCCTTACAGGGTTATATGATAAAATAATAAAGACACTTGTCTACAATATAGTTTTATCAAATTAAAATACAAGACTATTCGAGTTTAATTAATGAATATCATCCATACCCCTGTTATGACTAATGAGGTATTAAGTTTTATACCTAACGATGCAAATATTGCTATAGATGCAACGCTTGGTGAGGGCGGGCATACACAACTTCTATTAGATAAAGGCTTAGAGGTTCATGGCTTCGATAGAGATGAGGCTATAATCGAAAAAGCAAAATTACGACTATCGCAAGAAAAAAAATTCTATACTTATAATCAAAAATACGACAATATATACGATTCTCTACCAAAACAATTACTTGGAAATATCGACTTCATGCTTTTTGATTTGGGTGTATCTATGTTTCATTTCAAAGAGGCTTCACGTGGATTTTCATTCTCTGAAAAAACGTCACTCAATATGGCTCTCGGATTAAATGATAAAACTGCCTATGAAGTAATCAATAATTATCATGAGGATGATTTAATAGAAATATTTAGAAAATATGCTGAAATAAAATATAGTAAATCTATTGCCTCTGCCATTATAGAAAAAAGGCGTGTTAAAAAAATAGAAACTACAGAAGAACTCGAAAATATAATATTTCATGCCACACCAAAAAATCTACGCTATTCAAATACCCATCCTGCAACAAAAGTATTCCAAGCTATACGTATTGAAGTAAATGATGAGCTTAATATATTAGAAAGGGCATTATCATTTTTACCAAAAATACTAAAAAAAGATGGTGTTGTTGTAATAATAAGTTACCATTCACTTGAAGACAGAATAGTCAAAAGATATTTCAAAGAATATCAGAATACAAAAAACAGATCATCTCTATTTAATGTATTAACAAGGCACCCACTTATACCAACTGAAGAAGAAATTGAAAAAAACAGAGCAAGTAGAAGTGCTAAAATACGAGCAGCTTCTTTAGTTTAAGAGTACAAAGTCGATAATATCTCTATGAGAAAACAACTAAACAAAAATAGTCGTTCTATTATATATATAAAAAATAAAAGTTATCCAATAGGTTATATTATAATAGCCACACTTATATTTATAATTACTATATTAATAATAAATGTAGATAGAACATTTAAATATTATAAAGTTGTAAAAGAGATAAAAGATTACTCAAAAGAGATTGAAA
>CAMRBQ010000034.1 GCA_947040495.1 uncultured Spirochaetia bacterium | reverse complement strand
TTTAATATTAAATTATGGTCGAATATTTTTTGTCCTAGTTAGTATAGCCTATCCAAAGCCGGTAAAATCCTAGATTTAACCGAATATATGAATAAAGATGGCTACAAAGATAGATTTCTTGATGCAGGTATTAATCAATCTACATATAAAGATAAGATATGGGCTGTTCCTGTAGAAAGCACATCAATTGCTATGTTTTTTTATAATAAGAAATTATTTGAGGAGAATAGTTGGAGTATACCTACAACTATAGATGAACTTGAAGTCCTTGCCGATAAAATGCTTGCCAAGAATGTCATCCTTTTGCATTGGCTAACAAAAACAAATGGACTGGTTCTATGTATTGTCGATAGAATGGGTGGAGGCAAGGTATTTAACAATGCTGCTAATAGGGTTAATGAAGGTACATTTGAAGATCCTATATTTATAGAAGCAGGTGAAAAAATTGTGGAGTGGGTTGATAAGGACTATTTTAATGAGGGGTTTAATGGGCTTGACGAAGATGCAGGACAGGCAAGATCGTTACTTTATACAGATAGGGCAGCTATGTATCTTATGGCTTCATGGTTTTTGACGACATCGATTGTTGAGAATCCTGAGTTTGCCGAGTCTGATTTTGGGATATTTCCTTTCCCAGTTGTAGTTGGAGACAATGGAGATCCTAATACAGTAATTGGAACTGTTGGAAATAATTTTTATTCTATTTCTAGTATGAGTAAATATCCACAAGCGGCTTTTGATTTAATTAAATACTTAATGGATGAGAAATCTATAGAAGATAAGGTTTTACTTGGAGATTTACCCCCTGTGAAAAACTTACAGGTAGAGGATTCTAAGTTGCAAATGGTTCTTGATATTGCAAACAAAGCCCCATCTGTACAGCTTTGGTATGACCAATATTTACCATCTGAACTTGCTGAAGTACATAAAGATACTCTACAGGCTATATTTGCGAAAACGATGACACCCGAAGAAGCAGCAGCAGAATTAGAAGCTAAGGCTACTGAAATACTTGGTGTTAGTAGTAAATAGATTTTGTTTATTGGAGATATTTTAATGAATAATAGGATAAAAGGAAAAAATAAAGAAGTAGTTTTAACATCTGTACTGTTTTTAATGCCCGCTGCTTTTTTCCTAATAGTATTTATTTTTTATCCAATTGTAAATTCTTTTATATTGAGTTTACATAATTGGAATGGTATTGATCCCATAAAAACTTTTATAGGATTTGATAATTGGAAAACTTTAATGGTAGATGCTAGATTTTGGAAATCTTTTTCTAATAATATAGTCATTCTAGTTTTGTCAATATCTATCCAGATACCTGTAGCAATGCTTTTGGCTGTGATGATGGACTATGTTGGTAGACGCATGAGTTTTATGAGATCTGTATATTTTCTACCAATGCTCATGTCTTCTGTAGCAATAGGTTTCTTATTTAGATATGTATATGACCCACAGTTCGGTCTTATAACAGGATTTTTCAAATTATTTGGGCATGATAAATTAATAGATATATTAGGTAATCCTTCATATTCAATGTTTGCTGTGATAGCAGTTATATGTTGGCAATTTATTCCGTTTTATTTCGTTCTTTTTGTTGCAGCTATTTCTAGCCTTCCTACTGAATTATTTGAGGCATCAAAGATAGACGGCTCTAGCTATAAACAATATATTTGGAATATTGCTATACCTGTGATGTCTGGGAGTATTAAAAGTGCTATTATATTGTCAATGGTAGGCTCATTAAAATATTTTGATTTGATATATGTAATGACTGAGGGTGGGCCTAATGGTTCCACAGAACTTATGGCTACTTATATGTATAAAAATTAATTTTTATCATTGAAATTAGGCTATGGTGCTACTGTAGCATTTGCGATGTTACTAATTATATCTACAATTTCACTGTTAACTGTAAAATTAATGAATACAAAACATAGAGAGGATTTAAATTGAAAAATATTAATTCACATAAAAAGTTAAATTATTCTAAAATTATCATTGTTTTTATATTAGTAATTTGGGCTATTATTTCGATATTACCACTTTATTTTACATTTATCACAGATTTAAAAGAGCAATCTGAAGTATTTACCAAAGGTGTATTTTCACTTCCTAAAAGTATTTATCTTAATAATTATATATTAGTTTTCAAGGGTGGTATTTCTAGTTATTTTTTAAATAGTGTTATTGTCACATTTGTATCTTTAGTTTTTATAATAATAACATCATCTTTTGCTTCTTATGTTTTTGCAAGACTACAATTTAAAATAAATAAAACTTTATTCGGTTTAGTCGTGATTGCCATGACAATCCCAGTACATGTAACATTAATACCAATATTTTTGTTAACACAAAAAATTGGATTGTATAATACAATATGGGCTTTGGTTGGTCCATATGTTGCTTTTAATCTACCGATATCAATATTTATTCTTACAAATTTTATGAAAGAAATTCCACATGAATTAGAAGAAAGTGCTGAAATAGATGACTGTGGAAAAATAAAAACATTTTTCAAGATAATATTGCCGCTATCTAAACCGGGGCTTGCCACAATAGCTGTGTATGCCACAACTGTTATGTGGAATGAGTTTATTTTTGCCCTTGTTCTTACACAATCAAAATCAAATAGAACACTTCCCCTTTCAATATGGGAATTTCAAGGTCAATATAGTTCCAATATACCAATGCTAATGAGTGTTCTAAGCCTTGCGGTACTACCGATGCTTGTTGTATTTATTTTTGGTCAGGAAAAATTTGTAAAAAGACAAGTCGCAGAGTATTAAAAACAGAGTTGCTGATTTGATGAAGATAATGACTATAGAAGAGAAATCATATCAGCTTACATCAACATGGGGATATGAAGTGGCCGATAGAAATTTTAATGTAGATTCTAGTAAAATCAATGCTCGTTTTCCTCATGGGCTAGGACAAATAACAAGACCAGGTGGTTCTACTCCTACAAAGCCTAAGGATTTGGCAAAGTTTTGTAATCAAATACAAAAATATTTCATGGAAAATACAAGGCTCCAAATACCTGTAATGTTCCATAAAGAGTCTTGTAGTGGTGCTATGTTTGAAGGTACAACGAACTTCCCTCAAGCTATTGGTGTTGCGAGCACTTTCAATTCTAACCTTTGTGAAAAAATGGCAGATGTGATTGGTAAAGAGCTTCATAGTATTGGCTCTAATGAAACATTAGCACCATTGCTAGATGTTTGTAGAGAACCACGTTGAGGTCGACTAGAAGAAACTTTTGGAGAAGACCCATATCTTGTATCACAAATGGGCATGGCTTATATTCGTGGTATACAAAAAAACAATGTATATGCTACGGGGAAACATTTTGTTGCTTATGGCACAGCAGAGAAAGGCTTCAACTGGGCTCAAGCTCAAATACCTGAACGTACTATGCGTGAAGTATATCTTGCACCTTTTGAGGCAGCTATTAAAGAAGCAGGTTTAAAAGCGATAATGCCTGCATATCAAGAAAATGATGGAGAGCCTTGTCATCCTTCAAAAAAATTACTTGTAGATATACTAAGAAAAGATTTTGGTTTTGACGGGCTTATTGTGACCGATTATGCGGGTCTAGACTTGCTTCATTCTTTTCATAAGCTTTTTCCAGATTTACAAAGCGTTAGCAAAAGATCTATCGAATGTGGTATAGATGTTGAACTTCCAAGAGAATCTGTTTATGGAAAAATATTAATAGAAGAAATAAAAAAAGGTAATATAAAAGAAACTGATGTTGATATTATTGTAGAGCGTGTGTTAACAAAGAAGTTTGAACTCGGGCTTTTTGAAAATCCATATATAGATGAAAACTTATATTCTTGTATACGTAGCAAAGAAAGTCTTCTTATAGCAAAAGAAATTACAAAGGAAACTATTTCTTTACTCGAAAACAAAAATAATATTTTACCTTTGGATAGAAATAAAAAACAAAAAATAGCCGTTATAGGACCATCTGCTGATTGTGTGCGTAATTATTTGGGAGATTATGCTTTTAAGGCACATGTTGATGATGGACTTGTTAAGCATCTTAAAAGTAAAATCGCAGGTGAAGCAGGGACGCCATTTGCATTAAGTAATGATAAACTTGATTTAAATATGGATTTATTTTCTGATTTTATAAAAGACATTGAAGGAACTAGCATTTATGACGCTATTTGTCAAAAAGTTGGAGCTGAGTATGTATCATGCTCTGTAGGTAGTGATATATTTGAAACTACTGATGAGATGATTAAAGAGGCTGTTGAGACTGCCAAAAATAACGATATTATTATTGCTGTTCTTGGAGATAGAGCTGGGCTTACAGACGGCTCTTCTAGTGGAGAATCAAGAGATAGACGTGAATCTTGGTTTCTTAGATGGGCAGGATAGACTTATAAGAGAACTCAAAAAAACAGGCAAGCCTATAATATTAGTTTTAATACATGGACGTCCAATGTCTATACCATGGGCTAAGGACAATATGGACGCTATTTTATCGGCATGGTTCCCTAGTGAATACGGTGGGGAGGCAATTGCTGATGTATTATTTGGCGATTATAATCCAAATGCTAAACTCCCATGTACATTCCCTGAACATGTAGGGCAGATACCTATATATTATGGGCATAAACCTTCTGGTGGTGCTGAAAGAATGTGGGGGGCTTATACCGACGATTCGCATGACCCTATATATTATTTTGGTTATGGGCTTAGCTATACTAAGTTTAAACTTTCTAACTTTTCTGTAGATAAAAAAGAAGTTCAAGCAAATGAAATTATTACTATCAAGTGTAATGTAGAAAATACAGGCAATAGAGAGGGAGCAGAGGTAGTACAACTTTATATTAGAAATAATGCACTTGGTGTAACAAGACCAGTTAAAGAACTTAAAGGCTTTAATAAAGTGTTCTTAAGCAAAGGTGAAACAAAAACTGTATGCTTTGAAATGCCGATAAATATTATTGGTTTTTATGATGAAAATATAGATTTTGTAGTACATGGAGTAGACGTAGATATAATGGTGGGCACAAGCTCTGTTGATATCAAATTTAGCCAAACTCTACATATTGAAAAGACTTATAAAGTAGAAGATAAAGTATTCTCTAGTAAAACTTATTTGCTTTAATATTTATCAGTAAAATATAGTTAGTATATTAATCTGTAAGAATTTCTATTATAATTTGTTTTTAGAATATTCTTACAGATTTTTTATTATATTTTTTTGTCATTGCTTAAATATTATATCACTTCTTGTTACTTCTATTCTATAATATTTTTTCATAACTGGTATTACAATTTTACTATAGTACAATACTTGGGTACTCCTTTATGCTTGTTTTTTACAATTTAATTACTACTGATTATTCGTTTTTTTATATCCAAAAATAGTACAATATGCTATATTTTTCGACAATTTAAATTAAACTATAATTTGACTTTTTTTTAAAAAATTATACAATAGATTCATCTTGGCGGCGTAGCTAAATGGTTAAGGCAGGAGTCTGCAAAACTCTTATCATCGGTTCGATTCTGATCGCCGCCTATTTTTTTTCTCTTATTGTTTCCTCTTTGAGGTAAATTCATGAATAAAAACTTAAAAATATATATCTACATTAGTTTAGTGATTGCAGCCACCTTTGTATTAATATTCCGATTTGTAACATTAGCATCAAAAGATGACAATATAAAAAGACAGTCATTTTCAAATGAACGTGGAATCATATACGATAGAAATATGGAGCCCGTCGCATTAAGCATACCTGCATATACCATATATCTTGATAAAAAAGTACTAGCAAATGGCAATGAAACTAGCATAAGTAATGATTTACAAAATATAGCAAATCATATTATACCCCTTATAAATATTAACCCAACTGATGTAAATAAACTACTATCATCCAAGTCAGATACCATAAGATTACAAACCAAAATATCTGATGAAGATTATAAAAAATTACTAGAAGTCAAAAATGAATATAATATAAAAAGCGTATATGGGATATTAGATTATAAAAGAGTATACCCTGACAATGATATGTTTTCTCATACATTGGGCTATCTTGACAAAACTGGTACTAGCGGATATAGCTATATCGAGGCAGAATATCAACATTTATTAGCAGACTATAATAATGGTACAAAAGATTTGGTACTCACTCTCGATAAAAATATTCAAGCCATTGTAAGAAATGAACTATTAAAAGTAGTCGCTGATTCAAGTGTTCAATCGGCTACTGTTATTATTCAAGATGTAAATACAGGTGCAGTATTATCTAGTTATAGCTACCCATCATTTGACCCAAACAATCCATTTGAGTATAGTGCCAATCAAAGAAATAATAGAGCAATAATGAGTGCAACATACCCTGGCTCTACGATGAAAATATTTACATTAACAGCAGCATTAGAAGCAAACGCTGTATCTCTAGACGAATATTTTGCTTGTGATGGAACATATGAATATAGCGAATACACCCATATTAATTGCGACCATAGTAGAAAATATACAAACATACATACAACAGATATATTAAAATATTCATGCAATACAGCTATTATCACTATATCCGAACGTCTTAATAATCAATTTTTTTATAATTATCTCAAAAGATTTGGATTTGGTGAAAAGACAGGTATAAATATTACAGATAAAGAATGGCCTGCTATTTATCATCCCGTTAATAAATGGCATGCATTTTCTAAGGGATATTTATCATTAGGCTATGATTTAAATGTTACACCTATGCAGCTAATAAATGCCTACTCTATATTAGTAAATGGCGGTATGGATAAAACTCCATATATTGTTGACAAAATAAGACAGCCAGATAATAGCGAAATTATGGCACATACAAATCAAAGTAGTAAGCAAGTAATAGAAAAAAAATACTCTGATATAGCAAGACATCTTTTAGCAAAGGGTGTTGAAATAGGCGGCACAGGGGCACTTGCAAATATAGAAACTGTTGGCTCTATCGGAAAAACAGGGACAGCATCTCTTCAAATATTACCCGATTCAAATAATGAAAATGATGATGAGCTAGTTAAAAAATACTACAACCATTCAATTTTTGTCGGTGCAATACCTGCCAAAAATCCTAGTGTATCTATACTTGTTCTTTTGAATGGACCAAAGATTAATGCCCGCTCGGGTGGAAAACTTGCAGCACCATTATTTAAAACAATTGCTATGCAAGTTATTCCATATTTAGATATTATAGATTCAAATATATATGATGTAAGCAAAAGAGATTTTGCCTCAATACTCCCAGAAACAGAAAGCACTAAATATGGTATTATGCCAAACTTACATGAAAAATCGCTTAGAGATGTTTTTAATACATTATCACCTTTTTTAAATGATATGAATCTCAATATATCACTTGAGGGACAGGGTTATGTAACTGAGCAATATCCAAAAGAAAATATAAAACTTACAAATAACCAAACTGTAAGCATCAAACTATCGTACCCAACTTATTAAATTGAACTATTTTATCATTTCAATTTCTTTTTCAGTTAATCCCGTTGCTTTAATAATAGTTTCTATATCTAAATTAAGATTTAATAAGTTTTTTGCTATAGCAATTTTTTCTTTTTCAATGCCTACTTTTTCGCCTTTTCGAATACCCTCTTCAATTCCAAGTTTTATCCCTTTTTCTTCACCCTCAATATATCCTTCACTATATTCTTTGTAAGTTTTATCATCTTTGATTTTTTTCATTTCACCCAATTCTTCAAAACTAGAATATTTACCCACAGCTATAATTAAATGGTCAAGTACTTCGATTCCAAATGGCAGGCAGCTATGGTAAAGCATATTAGTTGTTAGTATATCACTTTCAGATGGTCTTACATCACCAGACAGATGATTATGTGCTAGTATAATTCTTCTCGATTTTAACCCAACAGCTATATCTAATATTTCAGCTGCTGTCATTTTTAGTTGATTACCACTACCCAATGCGACAATATATATGCAAACAATAAAACCAGCATTGTCTATACCCATGACCCAAAAGTGTTCCTTATCACGTAATTCATATTTTTCATAATTTAGTATTTTTTCAAATATTTCATATGCATGTTTTGAGTTTTCATATTTTTCGGGTTTGCTTTCACGCCTAGTAATAAGTATAATTTCCATCCCTTTATTTTTTTCAGATTTTTTATTGCTTGCCATGAGATATACCTTTATAATTATTTATGAGTTTTTTTATTATATACAATATTTTATTCTTTTCCACTACTGCGTAGGCTTAAGTTGTATGATCGAATGCATTCTAATATATAAATATATTTAATTATTAGAATGCAATTATAATATGCAACTAGAAAAAAAACTTAAACCCACCGCGGTGGTCGCCTGCTTGTTTAATGCTTCAATGCAATACTTAATTTTTATAGCAACAGATATATTAAAATATTATTATTGCATTATAATGAGCAACTTAAGCCTACGCAGTAGTGTTGATATTTATTTGTAAGTTTATATAATAATTCAAATGAAAATAACTTTTTTGGGAACTGGCACATCTGACGGGGTACCAATGATCGGCTGTAAATGTGAAGTCTGTAGAAGTAGAAATAAAAAAAACAAAAGGCTTCGCTCGTCAATACTTATAACTCATAAAAATAAAAATTATCTCATAGATACCTCTATCGATTTTCGAGAACAAATGCTTAGAGAAAATATTAATCATATCGAAAATATATTTTATACACATTCTCATGCAGACCATACATATGGAATCGTAGATATAAGAGCAATTAATTGGGCGATGAATAATAAAACTATTGATTGTTATGGCAATAAAGAAACTATAGATGACCTTGCTGAAAGGTACGATTTTATATTCAACCCCATACAAAGAGGTGGTGGGCTGCCATCTATAAAATTTAAAATTATTGATAAGCCTATGCAGATAAATGGGCTAACCATCACACCAATAAATATATTGCATGGAATTCTACCTATATTGGGATATAGATTTAATAATTTTGCCTATATCACTGATGCTAGTAAAATCGAAAAAAGTTCATTAGATATTATAAAAGATGTTGATGTCCTTGTAATTAATACATTAAGATATCGAGATCATTCGACACATTTTGGTGCACAAACAGCGGTCGATATTATTCAAAGCCTCAATGTAAAGCGAACTTATCTAACACATATGACCCATGATATAAATCATAATAAATTTTTGCATGAATTGCCAAAAAATATAGAACCTGCTTTTGATGGATTGAAAATATATATTTAATAAAAATATATTTTGCAAATTAAATACTTGTAATATAATATGCACTATGATACAATATTTTCTCAAATGATTTTATTTTAAGGTATCATTTTTATAAAGATGCAAAACGAAATAGTTACATTGGATGGTCCTGCCGGTGCTGGAAAAAGTACAGTTGCAAAATTGGTTGCAAAACAACTTGGATTTAAATATTTAGATACTGGTGCTACATATAGAGCAACAACTTTATCCATTATAAAAAAAATGATATCGATAGAAGATAAAAAATCCCTGATAAATTTGCTAGATTCAATTAAAATAGATTTTGATATAGATGGTAATGTTTTACTCGATAATGAAAGAGTCACAAATGATATAAGGACTAAAACAATAAACTCATTTGTCTCTCAAGTTTCGGCTTTGCAGGTAGTGAGAGAATATATGGTAAACCTACAAAGACGTATCACTGAATCTGGGCAATATGTTGTGGATGGACGTGACATAGGTACTGTTGTGCTACCTAATGCTTTTTATAAGTTTTATATAGATGCAGATGTAAATGAAAGGGCTCGCAGAAGGCATGAAGAAGAAATTTCGAAAGGCATAAAAACAACATTTGAAGAAGTTAAAAAAAGCGTCGAAGATAGGGACAAATATGATAGTAGTAGAGAGATTAGCCCTCTAACTGTACCCCATGATGCTGATGTTATAAACACTTCAATAATGAGCATTCAAGAGGTGGTAACAGAAATAGTTCTCAAAGTTAATTATATAAAGCATAAAAATATACAATAAAAAAGTATTTATTTAAATAATAAAAGTTTTACTATTAAGAGGAAATAGCAAGATGGAAGAAAACACTACATACTCAAGTGAAGAATCACAGGAGTTTTTAAAAGCACTAGAACAGTCAAACGAAAATACCCGTGTAGAATCAGGGGACATTAAGAGCGGCAAGGTACTCCAAATAGCAGAAAATTTTATTTATATAGATATTGGTCTAAAAGCAGAAGCAAAAATAGATAAATCTGAATTTGATGCATTACCAAATATAGGTGATGATATTGATGTCTTTATTACTAACAAAGAAGATGAAGATGGACAGCTGATAGTATCAAAAAAATTAGCTGACAAAATGCGTGCTTCAAAGGAAATTGATGAGGCTTTTGAGGCAAATAAAAATATAAAAGGATTTGTCAAAGATGCTATAAAAGGCGGCTTCTCTATCTCTATATGTGGCACACTTGCTTTTTGTCCATATTCTCTCATCGATATTAGACCATCAAATGATGAAAAAGAATATATTGGCAAAGAATATGACTTCCGCATAATCAAAAAAACTAATAGAGATGTTGTTCTTTCTAGAAGGGTAATATTAGAAGAGATAAGAAATTTCACTGTGAATAATTTCCTTGAAAGCCTAAAAGAAGGTGATGTTATTCAGGGTAAAATTAAAAATATAGAAAAATTTGGCACATTTGTCGAAATAGCCCCAGGTCTTGACGGCTTTTTGGCCATTCCTAATACATCTTGGGATAAGGTTATAGATGTCAATAAAGTAATCAAAAAAAATGAAGAAAGAATGTTTAAGGTTATTTCTGTTGATAAAGAAAAACAAAAAGTTGACTTAGGTATAAAACAACTTGATGATGACCCATGGGTGAAATTTGTCGAAATGTATAAGACTGATGATGTTCTAAAAGGTGAAGTCACAAGTATAAAGCAATTTGGTGCATTCATTAAAGTTTATGAAGGCATCGAGGGTCTTGCTCATATTTCTGATATATCATGGAATACGCATGCACAAAACACAAGAGATTATGTAAAGATTGGTGATTTTGTTGAATGTAAAATACTTGAAATTAACATAAATGAAAGAAGGCTTTCTCTTGGGTTAAAACAAATTCAAGATAATCCATGGGATAGTATTCTCAAAGAATATCCTATACAAAGCATTGTTAAATGTAAAGTAAAGCGTATCCTAAGAAATTTTGCTGTATTTGAATTGCCTAATGGGCTTGAAGGAATATGTGATATAAGCGACTTTGATTGGTCTAATAATCTTGTCAATATAGATAACTATGTTAAAGAAAATGATGAGATCGAAGTTGTTGTTATATCAGTAGAGAAAGACAAACAAAAAGTAAAACTCAGCTATAAACATATGAAGGATAGCCCTTGGAAATTGTTTGAAAAGAAAAATCCTGTCGGCTCTACTATAACTGCCTCTGTAATATCAATAATACCTGGTGTGGGTGTTGTTGTATCGCTTGATGATGGCCTTGAGGGCTTTGTACATGTATCGCAACTTGATATGCCAAAATCATCTAATATTAATAATATTATTGAAGTTGGAAAATCTTATCCATTTTTAATACGAGAAATAAGCCAGAGCAAAAGACGTATATCCCTATCACAAAAGGATTATATTGAAGGAGAGGCAAAGAAAGAAATTAAAAATTATATAACCAATGATGAGCCTGATTCTTTAACTTTCAATTACTTTACTGATTTAAATAAAAACTAGGAGAACAAAAATTAAATTTGAAAGTTTAAAAAAAGAATTACAGGTTGTGGTAGAACAAGCAGAAGAAATTGCAATAGGATACATTAAAAATGGTATCAAATTTCATCCATATATTTTCACCCAAGATAAAAAAATTGAAAAAATATTATGCGATTCGTTGGATGAGGCAATAGATGAAGCGGTAGAAAAGATTGAAGCAATGAACGATGAAACTGTAGTGTTAATATTTTATGACAAAATTTCTTTAAAAGATGGCAATGTTGACACCATTGTTTCACAGATATATAACGAAGATGAGGATAAAGGGTATTCATTTGGACTAGGTTATAAAATTGAAGACGGGAATATTCAATTTCTTAACAGAAGAATATACCTAGGAGATATCAGGAATTGTTTAGTCTATTAAAGGACTAAAGCATGGAGAAGAAAAGCAAAAATTTATTTTATGTATAATTGCTTATTTTTTTATATGTTGATTGAGTATCTCTAATACATTGGCATCTGTAACAGCATTGTACGTTTTTCCATTGATGTAGATATTTGGACCATGCTCACATTTATTCTCACATAGAGAACCCACAATATCTATTTCTATATTATTATCATTTCCAAATTTTTCTATTATGCTTAATAGAGAACCATTTCCACGAGCAAAACAAGAACTGCCCATACACATTTTTATCTCTAATTTCATATTATCCATAAAAAACACCTTTATGTACTAAGACTTCACATAACAATAAATATATATATACTTTATAATAAAGTCAATCACATTTAAAATACTGTAAAATATTTGATAAAAAAACTAAAAAATAGATAAACCTAAAATATATAAAACAAAATCTCTAAAATCTACGCTTGAAGATTTAGCCATTTCAGGAACATCTGAGGTTTCTGTCATGCCGGGCTGTGTGTTACATTCTAATAAATACATATCATTATTATCGTCTAGTATAAAATCTATTCGACAAAGCCCACGAGTATTCAAAGATTCATAGGCTTTCATAACCATATCTAAGACTTTATTTTCTGTATCTTTATCTAACTTTGCTGGTATTTCAAAATCAGTCATGCCTTTTGTATATTTCGCTTCATAGTCATACATCTCATTTTTTGGCAATATCGCAAGTATTGGCAATATATGATTAGTGCCATCGAGTTTTGGTATAATGCCTGCGGTATATTCCTTGCCTTTTATATATTTCTCAACAAAATATCCATATGGGTTATCTATAGTCTTTGAAACTCTATCAAAATCATCCTTGTTTTTCACAATAAAAAGACCAACACTAGAGCCATTCTCTATAGGCTTTATGATAAATGGATATTCAATATATTTATCAGATGAAAAATAAATAGCATTATCATTAACATCATTTTTTTTATTGAGTAAATCAAAGTCGGCATTCAATAAATTATTGCTATTCCAAATCATTTTCGTCTGTATTTTATCCATACATATAGCACTAACTGTTGTACCCTCACCTGTATACTTTATATTAAGCATATCAAGCAAGCCCTGCACTTTACCATCTTCACCATACGTGCCATGCAATATATTATAACAATAATCAATTTTATATATTCTAAGGTCATCGATAAGCGAGTAACCATCTTTCACATCAATTAAATAGATATTATCTTTTATCTCGGGAAAACTCCTAAGAGCATCATATACATTTTTGCCGCTTCTAAGAGAAACCTCTCTCTCTTCACTCATACCGCCATATAATACAGCAATATTTTTATCTTTAAAATAATCTAATAATTTTGGTTTTACTATTTCTATAAAATTCATGTCTAACATTATACCTAATTTTTTAAAAAAATCAAAACAACAATAAACCCAAAATACCCGATATAAAAAGCAATATCAATACATTAACTTTCATTTTTAAAAGTATAAAACTAACAGCTGCGATAAATATACTTATAGGATTTACATAATTGGAAATAGAAACTAAAAAATCGAATCTATATAATATAGAGTTTATATTGAGAGCAACAAAAAATAAAGACTGTATAAATATAATGGCAGCAGAAGCGATAAATGCTGTTGTGGCTGGCTTTAATGCTGACATAAAAGAAATAAAATAGGGATTATCACTTAGCTTATGAGAAAACTTTGCAATTATACTTATAAATATAAATGATGGCAAAAACATACCAAAAGTCGCAAAAAAACTACCACCAAGACCAGCAACTCTATATCCAACATAAGTAGCAGCATTTACAGCTATAGGACCGGGCGTTATATTTGAAAGGGCTATCAAATTGCCAAATTCATCGGCATTTATCCATTGATATTGTTCCAAAACATCTAATATGTATGTAATAATAACATATCCACCGCCATATGAAATAGCCCCTATTCTTAAAAACACAGTGTGATATATAGAGATATCATTGCAGGCATTTAATTATTTTTCCTTTTTGTAAAATAATTTTTAATGGGGTAAGAAAGAATCCCTACAATACCCGATGCTAAAATAATATATACCAAATTAAGATTAAAAAAGACGGCTAAAACTAATGATGATATAAATATAATAAGGGTAAAGCCATCTCTAATAACATTTTTTGCCATACCAAAGACTGTGAATAATAACATAACAGTGATTGCAACACGCATACCCATAAATGCTTTTGTAATAGATTCCAATGATTGTATTTTGTAAAAAATTGGGGTTATAAGAACTATTATTATAAATGACGGGAGCATAACACCAATTGCAGCAAGTATTGCTCCACGTACCCCCGCAATCTTAAACCCTGTTAGTAGCGATGTATTTATAGCGACAACACCGGGCACACTTTGAGAAAGAGCAAATATATCTATCATCTGCTCTTTAGTTAGCCATTTTTTTTTACTTACAAACTCAGTCTCGATAAGTGGAAGCATTACAAGCCCACCACCTATAGTTATAATCCCAATATAAAAAAACGATTTGAATAGAGATAGAGATAATTTACTCATATTTTTAATATTAAAATTTAATATTAAAAGCAAGCCCTCCCTGCATACCATTAAAATCATCAGGGGCAATATATGGTAATACAGAAAATGATACAGGATTATTTTTTGGGCTCAAAGAATCGGCTAAGTTTAAATTATACTTAGAGGAATAAAGCATAGGTCTTATTAGCGCAAAAATATATCCCGATAAAAACATAACTGAACCTATTGTAACAAAGGTAGTTTGTGCAACATTAATACTAGCAACATTATACTTGTCGCCAACTGGTATATCTTCTGAACGGGCATTCTCAGCAATTAATAATGTACTTGCTATCATAATAATCCCTATGGACTCAAGCGGTACCGATACAGCAACAGAAAGCCAGTCTCTTTGTACGATAGAACCTACTGCAAATGGGAATAGGTTAAAAAGCATATATTTAACACCATCTTGTTTATTTTCAGAATAAAGCAATGACTTTTCAGTACTAGTAAGTGTTGGTATAAGAGATTGTAAACGTATATAATTGGTATTTTCAGCTATATTTTTATTACCAAAATCTATAGAATTAATTAACATCTCAGCCTCAAAAAAATTATAATTTTGGGCAAAAGAAATACTAGAAAATAAAACAATTAATATAAATGCTTTTTTAAACATACTAGAAATCCTCTAAATTATTACTTTTACTAATATAATACCAAAACACTAATAAATCAAGGACTACCACTATTTATGTTACTTAAATTATACTTCTTTTTTAGAATATTTTAGTATAGCTATTTTAATTTAATTAAATGCTTCTTGATAAGAAACAAAAGCATATATAGCACTTTGATTTTTTTAACATAATGATATAATCAATGTCTACTATGGACATTAAAAAAAATACATCAATATTAAAATTGCCCGATATTGTAGCCAATAGAATAGCCGCAGGTGAAATAATAGAACGCCCATCATCGCTCATAAAAGAGTTGATTGAAAACTCTATTGATGCATATTCTACAGATATAAAAATAGAAATTGAAAATGGCGGTATAAACTCTATTATAATTATCGACAATGGAATCGGCATAATAGGCAATGATTTACCCCTTGCTATAACTCATCATGCCACAAGTAAAATAAAAAATATAGACGACCTTGACAATATTTATACACTGGGATTTCGTGGAGAGGCACTTGCTTCAATAGGTGATGTGTCTAGGCTCGAAGTACGTTCAAAATATAAATCTGAAGACTCAGGATACCATATTATATGCGAAGGTGGTAATACGAAAAGCCATGCCCCCTACCCTATATCTGAAGGTACTACTATCATTGTAAAGAATTTATTTTATAATTTGCCCGCAAGGTATAAGTTTTTAAAGCAGCCTTCGCATGAATTTATATCTATAAAAAATATATTTGACAGCTTTGTAATATCAAATTTTAATATATCATTTTCATTACAACATAATAAAGGAACATTATATTCTTATCGTAAGACTGATAGCATTAGGCATAGGCTCAAAGATTATCTTGATGCACAAATATATGATGAACTGCTAGAAATAGAAACAGAATATGATGATATAAAAATATTTGGTTATGTATCGACAATGAATATAATGCAAAATTATCGCAAGAACTCATATATATTATTAAATAATAGATTGATAGACAATAGAACATTATCATTTGCTATAAAAAATGCATATAAAGGTGTTATCCCTAGTGATAAATTTCCATACTACTATATTTATATAAAAATAGACCCTTCAAAGGTTGATGTCAATGTGCATCCATCAAAAAAAGAAGTACGTATGAAGCAAGAGCGTGATATTGCCTCTCTATTATATAAAGAAATTATTTCTAAGTTATCTCAATCTTCTACGCTTGGGCATTCTATAAAATCATTGATAAAACCAAATGCCATAGAATATAATAATACATTTAGTAATAGTATAGCTCATGACAATAGTGAAAATACACAAACTAATTATAATAGAAATATCGATAATTTTTATTATAAAAAAAGCGAATATGAAAAGCAAAATAATAATATAAATAGTATAGAAGATAATGGAGATGACACAGAAGAAAGCAGAGAAGATAATTATAAAATCACAAATATACAAAGTGAATTTGGCTCTATTCCTAAGGTTGTCGGGCAAG
Organism: uncultured Spirochaetia bacterium; assembly: GCA_947040495.1. GTDB lineage: Bacteria > Spirochaetota > Brachyspiria > Brachyspirales > Brachyspiraceae > CAMRBQ01. Next base: position 3,392 of record CAMRBQ010000034.1, on the reverse strand, counting down.
TTTTCTTTTTATATATAATTGTAGAATATGGCGATGAAATTTTGATAATAGACCAACATGCCGCTTATGAAAGGCTTAATTATGAACTCATCTATAAAAATATATCTAGTAAAAAAATCGAATATGAAAGCCTACTCATCCCATTTGAAATTACATATAAAGATTATGAAATAGATGTTATTGAAGAGGCAAAAAAATATTTAGAAACTATCGGGCTTAATTTTGAACGAACAGGAAAAAACACTATATCAATAGATAAAATTCCAATTTATCTTTCCAAAACCCATGATAATGAGGCTATAATAAAAGACATCCTTGATAATTCTATTATAACAGATAATAATCTTAGCCAAAAAAGTGTTGAGAGATTTGTAAAAAAATCTCTAGAAAGGGTCGCCTGCAGATATTCTCCAAAGGCAAATGATTTAATTAGCCACGATGATGCCCAAAAATTAATTGACATGCTATCAAAAGAAAATATATTATTAAGCTGCCCCCATGGAAGACCTTTTATAATTAGAATGAGTAAAGATTATTTAGATAAAAAATTCTTCCGCTAATATTTTAATACATATTCTTTAATCTAGTATTTTATTTTCTATATAATTAGCTTAGTATAGGTATTGACTTTTTTATAATATATGGTATCTTAATTCAACTGTTAAATTACAGGTATTGGGTAGGTGGCCGAGCGGTCAATGGCAACAGACTGTAAATCTGTCGACTAACGTCTACGGGGGTTCAAGTCCCTTCCTGCCCAAATAATTACTTCGATTGCTTCATAGGAGATTGATTTATGGATATGACTGTAAAAGGCAATTATAGTATTATTAAAATTGAAAATAACCTTACTACAGATATAGAAACAAATGCATTCAAAGATTTTGTTCAAAAGGCAATAGACGATGGTGCATATTATATAATTTTTGATTTCAGTAAAATACGTGAAATAAATAGCAATGGTATCGGCAAGATACTACTTTTTTATAAAAAACTAAAAGAATATAATGGTACTATTGGATTTGTAAATCTTAGCGATAGTATTAGAGACCTTTTTGAAAAACTTATGTTTTTTAATCTATTTAAAGAATATAAATCAGAGGCTGACATAGAAGATTAATCAACTTTATACGTTTATTGTGTGTTTTTAACCTAGTTTTTAACTTCTATATCTTCACTTTCCATTCTTGTGAATACTTTATTTAATATTTGTCCCTCACCACCTATTGTTTCTTTCTGCTCTCCATCTATCAAAAATATAACTTTATCTATACCTTCAAATTGTGTCACGGTATAAACGATTTGGTATATCTGTATAATAATACCCTCATCCCCAAGTGGATTATGCTCAAAATCTGAATTAAAATTTAGATATACTGTATCGCCATCCACAAACAAATCTAAAAGTGCTGTACCAACAGATATGCAACTTATAACATTATTATTATACTCTTTTTCATTCGAGCCGTCTAAAAGGGTTATTATCGCCTTTTCAACTGTTATATCTCTACCCATATCCCTTTCTTTTGGAATAATTGTTATAGTACCATATTTATCATCATACTGGGCTAGAAATATACTTGGCTTTAATCTAGAATTTCTTCTTATAGATCTTTTTTTAGTTGAACTATCTGTCTTATTTTTATCATTTATATTTATCTGCCAATTATTATTTGGTACTACATCTCTTTCAATATTACTTTTTATATCTCTTTGAACATTTGGAGTATCTAAATGTTTTTGTATATTATCAATATTATTTTTTTCATCTACTGTATATTTTAATGATGAATTATCATTGCCCTCTAAAATAGTCGATTTATTTATATCATCATTTCTTATGTCATTTTGTTTTTCAACATCATCTAGGCTAACAATTTCACTACGTTTTACATTTTTATTTTGGGGTTTAGATGTCTTTGATGTATTATTAAAAACATTATTAAGAGTATCATTTCTAGCATTATAATTATTTTTTTCTATGTTATTTTTATTTTCAATTGCAATATTTTTTTGATATTCATTATTTCTATTATCTAAAATATTGCTTTCTATATTTTTTTTATCAACTGGACTATCGTTTATATTAATATTTCTAATGTTATTATCTGTATTATTTTTATTTGCCGATGATACAACTTCCCTTGTATCTGAAAAATATTTATCTAAATTATTATTTATTTGAGTTGGACTTTTATTTTCATCTTTAGTATATTTATAATTATCTTTTGTATTTACATCCCCTCTATTTACCCTTTTTCCACTTTTAGCGGGCACAAAAACTAAATTATTATTATTATTATTACCATTATTATTTTGAGATTTTGGCGATAATATTTTATCAAATGTTCTAGTCTCTATAATATTTTGAGAACTATCATCGTTTTTACTTTTAGATGAATAATTATTTTTATTTTCTGCTACATCATTTGCATCTACAAAAGAAGTCCCTCTTGTATCAACTCTATTATAATTATTATTTTGAAGAGTATTAGCTATATCATTATTAACTTTATCTGAAAACTCTATTTTTGGAATATAAGCACTGGCATCATTTATAACTACTCTATTATCTGAACTTGATTTTTTGCTAGTTTTGTCAAAAAACTGTTTTAAATTATCTTTATCAATTAGCTCCGCACCATTTGTTAATATATTATTCGTCATATAAGATAATGCACTTCTAGTTATAAGCGTAGACATATAATCATTACCACTATTATCATCTGCGGTAACCTCATGAATAACGCTATCATCACCTTCTGGCTTTGCAAATATCCTAAATGTAAGGTCTTTTAATATACTCATCTGCTGTTCGTCTGTACGTATAGCATCCCCTGAGGATGTTTCTATTGATGAAATATCAGTTTCTTTATTGCTACTGCCTTTTATCATACGCGATACATCTTTAAAACCAGACTTTAAAAAACCAAATACCAAAGAAATAACAAGAACAATAACAGCCAACTTTATAATTAATGGATTTATAGCAGAGCCTTTAGATCTATTACTTCTAAGATTATTCATTCTAGAATATGAACTCATCCTCGTAAATGTATTATTATTATTTCTTACAGTTGTTTTTCTTCTGTTTTTGTATGTTTTAAATTGTTCGTAATGTGGCATATTATTTTCTTAAAAATTTATTGTTATAACATATACATTATCGAAAAAAGGTATCATAATATTTACAACATATTTATAATTATTTTAATTTTTGTTGTAATTCTTCCATATTATAAAAAAAATATCGATTTTTTTATAGAAAAAAATTAGATTTAATCATATAATATATATATCCTTAGTAGATGTCTATTTTTAAAAATGATTTTTATCAATTAAATAGCAAAATGGAGTAAAAAAATGCTATCAGAAGAGCCGATAATAGAAAA
>CAMRBQ010000033.1 GCA_947040495.1 uncultured Spirochaetia bacterium | reverse complement strand
TATTTGTTGAGCTGCTTTATAAGGTGTAGAATGTCTTGTAAGATTACTAAAAACATTACAGAGATTGATTATTCGAGAGTAAATATCACTATCAACCCCATATTTTTTCATAGGAAAGCCCATGCCATCAAAATTTTCATGATGTTCAAAAACTGAATTACAAAATCTTTCTTCAAAATTTTCTTTTTTTAGAATTTCATAGCCAAAAAAAGGATGTTTACTATATGTAATTAATTCAGCGTCAGTTAATGTTCCTTTATCAAATAAATTATTTGGCATGAGTATTTTACCCACATCATGGAGTAAACCACAAATGGCTACATCTTTTACATCGTTATCAGAGAACCCAAATTCTTTGGCAATCAAAGATGATAAAATAGCAACATCTACCGAATGTACATATAGATTATGGTTTTTCATTTTGAGCATTGATAAATGTGTATAAGCTTCCTTGTTTTCAAAAACCTTATCGAGGGTATTGTCTATTTCTTTTTTAATATTTGCTAAATCTAATTTATTATCTGTTTTTACATTATCAAAAAAGTTTTCTAATCTTTGTGATAATATAGAAAGGCTTTCTTTTGCTTGATGACTATCCATTTTGAGTATCTTTTTTCCGTTTTCTTCTATAGTAAGGCTAGATGTATTGATTTTATTATTTGCTAATTCTGGTGCACCACCTTTGCCCTGCATAACTGTCACAAAAGGTATTTTATTTTTACTTAGAGATTCTAATACTTCTGTAGTTAAAATTGTACCATTCTCAATAAGCTTTACACCTTCTTTTGTATAGACTGGTCTAGCACATTGCATACCAATGCCAGCTTTATTTACAGTTAATGTTATAGCACCAGCCATATATTTGCCCCTTTGTTGTATATATTAATTTAATAGTTTTTTATTTTTTCTATATTTTGTTTCACAATGTCTTCAATATTATTTGAGCCCACTATTTCTGTAACCATACATATAGTTTTTGCTTTATGCTCGAGCACTTCATCAATATTATTTTCTTTGATACCACCAATTGCTACGAATGGTATATTAACATTGTTTACAACATAGTCAAGGTATTTTATACCTACGGGGGCACATACATCTATTTTTGTTTCTGTATGATATATAGGACCTACACCAATATAGTCAACTTTATTTTTTAGAGCCATTTGTGCTTGAGATTCGTTATGTGTTGATAATCCAATAATCATATTCTTTGGTATTATTTTACGTGCCTCATCTACGGGTAAATCATCTTGACCTATATGAATACCACAGGCATTTACACTAATTGCTAGGGCTATATCATCATTGACGATGAAAGTGGCATTATAGTTTTTTGTGAGTTTTCTTATCTCAAGACATTCATAATATTTCTCTCTCATAGATTTCATTTTTTCTCTATATTGAATAATCCTAGCACCAGCCTTCAGCATTGAGCCTACAACGTCTATATTATTTTTGCCATTCGAGTATTTCTCTGCTGTTATGCAATACAAAGTGTTTTGAAAATTTTCTATGTTGAGCATATCGATAACCTCACTACTAATTATAAATTATAACATAGTTTTAGTAAAGAATATAAAAAAGGGTTTAATATTATTTTACTATTTCTGTACCAATACCGCTATCTGTAAACATCTCGAGTATGATAGCATGTTCTATAGTGCCATTTATAATATGTACTTTTTCGACACCGCTTTCTAATGCCTTTATACATGCATCAATTTTTGGAATCATGCCCCCGTCTATAATGCCATCTTTTTTTAACTTAGTGCATTTTTCAATATCAATAGAGCTTATAAGCGTTTGGCTATCATTTTTGTCCATGAATAATCCATCGACATCGGTAAGATATATTATTTTATTTGCCTTTATTTCTTGTGCTATCCTTGCCGCTACTACATCGGCATTGATATTGAGGCTATCGCCATTCTCATCAATTGCCAAAGGAGAAACAACAGATATATATCCATTTGTTTTCATTATATTTAGTAAGTCTGTATTTATTGCTGTTATCTCACCAACAAATCCATAGTCGACACCATTATCGCTTTGCTTTTTTTTTGCAGATATAAGGCTACCATCTTTGCCAGAAAGACCACATGCCTTTGCACCAATTATACCAATGTCTGCAACTATATCTTTATTTATGAGCCCCGCCAAAACCATTTGTGTAACCATCATAGTATCGCTATCTGTAACACGTAGCCCATTTACAAATTCGCTTTTTATCCCAAGTCTAGATGATAATTCAGTTATATGTTTGCCACCGCCATGAACAATGATTACATGTATGCCTAGTAGATTCATCAGAACTATATCTTCTAATACTTTATGCCTAAGATTATCATCTGTCATAGCACTGCCGCCATATTTTATAACCACGGTTGAGTTGCTAAATTCTCTTATATATGGAAGAGCTTCGATAAGAAGATTTGCTTTTTCAATATATTTTTGCATTTTTTATATCCCAAATAGTATTTATATTTTTAATATTATCTCAATAATTAAATATCAAAATTATTTTTTTACAATAATAAAATAGAGTAAATTTTTATAATTATCACTTTCTAATGTAATACTAATATTTACTTTTATCATATAATCATGTTATAATGATACGTGTAATGTTTAAAAAAATTATAAATCAGTGAGACTATATATTATGAAAAACCTATATATTTTATTTTTTATGTTTACTATCTTTGCTATATCAAATGCGAATACAAATGATTGGGTCGTAAAGATAACAGCCGATGAAACAAATATTGTTGAAATAGAAGTGTCAGATTTGCAATCTGAAATATCTAATTATGCGATGATGAATGGTGTAAATTATGATATGATGAAAGAAGTCTTGAGTACAGATGTTGGTCTTTGGCAATTTGTTTCACAAATTATAGACCTTGAAGTATTATATATGCAGGCAAAAATAGATGGCTATGATAAAAAAGAAAATGTCATTACAAATATAAATAATGAACTTGATAAACAAATTGCCCAAGTTTATGCCCCAAAGGTATTAGACACAAATTTACTAATTGTTTCAGATAGCGAAAAAAGGGCTTTTTGGAATAAAGAACAAGGTCGTATAAAAGGGATGTATGGCAATTCTCTTACATATAAAGATATCGAAAATGATATAGAAAGTAACTTGATGCAAGAAAAAATGAAAAAAGAATATAAAAATCTTATAAAAAAATATCAAAAAGAATATAAGATAGAGTATTCAATGAATAAAAATCCATGCCTTATTATAGAAGATTTTGAGGTTCCAAAGTCTGAGTTTGATAAAACATTTGAAGAGGCATTAAAAAATGCTGGTACTGCTGTTATAGATGAGAGGGTGAAAGCCCAAGTAAAAGAGGATATGTTTAATACATTTGTAGCCCAACATATTATACTTTATGAAGCAAAAAAATCTAATTTTGCTGATACAGAAGAAGGCAAGTATATAGATAAAATTGTAAAGAGATCCATCATAACAAAAATGTATATAGAAGAAAAAATATTTTCAAAAATTGCAGATAGTACTGATGAAGAAATAGAAGAGGCATATAATCGTTTTGGTAAGAGGTATAATGTAGATAGCTTATCATATGACCAAGCACAAGTATTATTAGATTCGCTCGTGAAGCAGGCTAAAGCCGAGGCAAGTCAAAAAGCAATTAGTACAGATTTAAGATATAAGTATAAAATAGAAAAGAATTTGGATGTATTAAAAAATAGCCTATAACAATTAATATTATATTGTCTTTTTGTAAGTCTATTTTAATAGAAAAAATCAAAATAAATAAAATATATGTTTGGTCTATTTCTTACAAAATAATATATTTATACTTTTAAGTATTATGCTTATTTGTATTAAATGATTTTTAATTAAAGATTTTTTATAATAACCGATAATATTAACAATTATGGTAGTTATGAGAATAATTTTATCCACATTATGGTATTACAGTGTGTAGGTATAAATAGATTTCTTATGGCACGGGATAATATTGGTCTTTATATGACTACCATAATTTTATTAAAAAAACTGCTATTTTCGTTAATTTGAAATAGAGAATATGTTTATAATAAGTGCATAACTAGGAGAAACAACAAGTGGCACATAACAATATAATTGCTGTTTTAGATATAGGTAGCTCCAATATAAAAACACTTATCGCTAGAAAAGATGAAGATATAATAGATATAATAGGAATCGGTAAAGCTGAAAGTAAGGGTATAAGAAAAGGTACTATTATCAACATAGATACTGCAAGCGATAGTATGTTGAAGTCATTAGAAGAAGCTGAGATGATGGCGGGGATTAGTGTAACACAGGTTGTTGTTGCTATAGGTGGCGACCATATATCAGGAATGAATAGCCGTGGTGTTATTGGTATAAACACAAAAAATAAAGAAGTGACAGAAATGGAAATAGGGCGGGTGATTGATAGTGCAAGAAGTGTGCATCTTCCATCCGATAGAGAAATCATAGAGGTTATAGAACAAGAATATTCACTCGATGGTCTAGGTGAAATAAAAAACCCAATAGGCATGATGGGAACGAGGCTCGAATCTGAAGTACATATAATAACTGGGCTATCATCTACAACTGACAATACTATTAAAGCCCTTAAGCGTATAAAAATAGATATAATAGATATAATTGCAACTATAAGAGCAAGTTCTGAGGCAATATTAACAGATGATGAAAAACAATTAGGTGTTATAGTTGTTGATATAGGTCATTCTACAACATCGGTTATAGTGTATCTCGAAGGCTCTGTATGGCATACATCTGTCATCCCTATAGGTTCTATGCATATAACAAATGATATAGCGGCAGGTCTTAGGCTTACAATACCAATGGCAGAGCAAATAAAAATTGATTATGGATATGCCTTTGCAGACTTGGTACATGATGAAGAGGTTATTGAAGTCCCTTCTATTAGTGATAGACAGAATAAGACTATGCCAAAAAAAATGCTAGCAAATATCATACAACCTAGGGTAGAAGAAATACTATCATTTGTACAAAAAGATATACAAAAATTAAACTGTGATTCTTTAATAACAGCAGGCACAATGTTTTCTGGCGGTGGTGCTATGCTTGGCGGTATTCTTGAATTAGCTGCTGGCTATCAAAAAGGTGTGGCATCTCGTATTGGTGAGCCTTTGGGTATTACAGGTATTACAGATATACTTGATAATGCAGAATTCCATTCAGCAATTGGTTTGTTAAAAATGGCATCTCAAAAGATAGATAGTATACCAACTAATAATAATAAGAAAAAAACAACTCAAGAGAAGCAGGGCAAGATATTCAAAAATCCGCTTAGGGAATTTTTTAGCTAATAAATATTTACATATCCAATCGATTTATCATCAACTAAATTTAAGAATTTTTCAAAATTAGATTTATTAGTTATTATTCTAGGTAGATTAAAAATACTCCAAGGTGGGGCATCAGGATGTATCACCATTTTTAAATTGTATTTTTTTGCTATAGGTATAATAGCTTTCAAAAAATATTCTAAATTTTTCTATAATTTGTCTTCATTTATTTCTTTATATTTTTCTAACAGAAGCAATAGATCATCATTGGAATATTTTATACAATCAGGTAATACAAGGCTTGATGACTTTGGGTCCATATTGACAATGTCTTCAGGCCGATATATTAGTGAACTAGAATTATTGTTGCCTTTGCATTTAGACTAATACTAGTCCAATCAAAAATAGGCATAAAATTATATCTAATAATTTCGATGTTAGCCTTCGATAAATTTTTAAGTCTTGTTATATAATTATCAATGTATTTATCTCTTGAAGGCAAGCCAAGTTTTATATCTTCATGAACAGCAACATTTTCTGTAACCTTAAAAGTCAAACCATATGATTCTATATTATCTTTATACGATTTTATTATATTCCTAAATACTTCCTTTAGGCTTATCATGTAAAGAGATTACCATCGATTTTATTTTGGGGATTTGTTTAATATATTTTAAGCCTATAGGGTTGTTCTCACTATACCATCGAAAAGACATATACATATTTATTTTCTTCATCTAAATTGATAGATTAAAATTTATTAAGATTTTAAAAAATCATATACATTTTGATAAACGGGGATACCATTTTTTTTATTCTTTTCATAGCATCTGTCTTCTATTTCACCGGGGACATATACCTCATCAAATCCCGGGGCTGTTTTTAAATCTTTAATTTCTTTATACATTTTATCAACACTTTGAAGATATCTAGCACCACTGCCAAATATATCAGAATCCATAATAAGTATAAAACCACCAACATTTCTAAGTTTATCTAAATCATTATACATAGTAGTAATATGTGGACCAAATGCCCCAGTGAAAAACCCTGTTAATCCTTCTACCATAGTTGCCATTGCACTGCCTTTATAGCCACCTAGAGGGGATACAGATACTACATTAAATGGGTCAGTGGTTGGGCTACCATTTTTATCGACACCCCATGTAGAGGGTATTTCTTGTTTTGATTCTCTTGCCGCAAATATTTTACCCAAAGCGACTTCACTTGTAGCCATGTCAATGAGAACATCATGATTATTACCTGGCATTCCAAGTGCTATCGGGTTGGTTCCAAAAAAAGAATCGGCAGATCCAAATGGTACTACACATTTATCTGTGTTTACAAGTATCATAGAAATAAACTTTTCTTTTAATGCCATTTTTACATAATAAGACAATGCACCACAATGGCTCGAGTTTTGTATAGAAACAGCGAACATTCCACCATTATTTTTCACTTCTTTTATAGCCTCATTGGTCGCTAAATTCATTGCAATATGCCCGAAACCACCTTGACTATCAATAACCGCAGCACTTTTACTCGTGCTCTTAATTTCTAATAAAGCATCTAGGTTTATACCATTACTTTTAATACGATTGATATAATGTTCTATACGAATAGTCCCATGAGAACGTACGCCTCGGCAATCTGCATGTATGAGGACATCTGAAATTATACTTGCTTCTTTTTTTTTTACTTTTGTCTCTATAAGTTTATTTGCAACTAGTTCTTTTAATTCTTCAATTTTTACTAAGACATCATTCATTTATATATTCCTTTTTTATGCTATCGCCTTATTTCATCTTCTGTTTTTACAATGATAAATATATAGAATAAGTACTTATACATATTTATAGAACATGATAAAACTCTTAATTTATATTTTATCAATTTTTAAAACATCAGTATATAAGTATTTTCTGACCTGTCAATTTTTATTATTATTTTTTAAATGAATAGTTGTTTTTATAAAAGATATGTTCCATAAAATTATATAGATTAGATGATTTTATTAGAATAATGATAGTGCAATAAATATAAAACTCTTATAGTAAATACAAGAGTTTTATACTAGTTTTTATTTTTAGAAAGACAGACCTATATTTACTCTCATATAAGGAGCAAATAATTCATATGGCCCAGCAATAATAATGCCAGTACCTAATCCTATTATATATTCATTCAATAAAAGGTATAATGTCGCACCAACAGCCTGCATGTTTAAACTCACATAAGTATAGTCAGCAGTTATACCAGTTCCAAAATTATATATTGATCTTATAGTTATATTATCTATTTCATAAATGTAACCAAGAGAAGCTGTCCCTATAAAACCAATTGGATCTTCTTTAAATTTATCATTTAAACGATAGTTAAGCCCACCACCAATTCTCAATAATACTTTATCTAAGCCATACCTTGAAGCATCAAAAAAATGATATGAATCAATCATAATTCCTATGTTTTCAGAATAGTAATTTAGACTTAGTCCAGTACCTATTTCATATACTTGGTTATTTACGGAATATTGATATTGTGTCTGTGCTGACAAACTGCATGAAAATACAAAAACAATCATTAATATTTTAATTAATTTTTTCATGAATTTCTCCTTAAAATTAAGACTATATATATATATTTAATTGTCAATAATATCTTATATATTGAGGAATACATTATGTTTATACATGTTTGAGTTCTGTTTCTTTAATTTTTGCAATATTATAATAATTAATATATAAATAGTATATAAATTTCTAAACATAAGTTATAATTATTTTTATGAACATAGCATTTGTATATCCACCTTTCACAAAAAATGGCAGTTATCCGCTTATTACTCAGAATAGGCAATTTAAATATTCGCATTCTCTAAATGTGAAAATATACCCTGTTGTGATGGCTACTGCTGCGACAAGATTAAAAAATATTGATGAGAATGTTCTATTCCTTGATGGCATTAATGAGCGTATGGATATGGAAGAGTTTAATAGTCAATTAAAAATATTTAACCCCGACATTATAGTCACAGAGGGTAAAGCCCCAATTATGCCTATATTATGGCAGTGGAGTAGGGATATAAGAAATATTTTCCCAAATACTACTCTTATTATAGTGGGAGATCATCCTTCATATTTTCCAGAAGAAACACTTATTAAATCATCTTTTGACATTGTTATAAAAGGTGGCGATTATGACTTTATAACAGAAAGCCTTGTAAAATCTATCAAAGAAAATTTAGATTATCCAAAATCAATTGTATATAAAAAAGATAATCAAATAATAGATACGGGCAAAGCAGAAATGCAATCTCTTGATAATCTACCATTGATAAATAGAGAGCTAACAAAATGGCAAAATTATGGTGAAGCATACTTGCATCGCCCTGTAGCATATATTTTGAGTGGACGTGGATGTGGTCATAAAAGTGGATGTGGGATTTGTACGTTCTGCATATGGCAACATGCACTTTGGAATAGAACAGCAAGATTGCGTCCTGCCAAAGATGTTGTAGCAGAGATAAAAGATCTTCATAATAGATATAGAATAAAAGAAATATTCGATGATAATGAAGGCGGCTTCTGTTATGACGAGGCTTATTGTATAGAGTTCTTGGAAGAAATGAAAAAGGCTAATCTCATAGGCAAAGTGTATATATCGATGAATGCAAGGGCAGATTCACTTACAGAAAGCACTTGTAAAATATTAAAAAGTATTGGTGTAAGGCTGCTAAAAATAGGTGTGGAATCTGCAAATGATGATACATTAAAAAAGATTCATAAATTAGAAAATGCAGAGCAAATAAGAGAGGGTATAAAAACAGCAAAAAAATATGGCATGGTTGTACTTCTCACAAATATGGTTGGCTATCCTTGGGAAAGTGAAGAAGACACACAGGTGAGCTATAATAATTTAAAAAAACTTATGCTATATAAAACAAGATTTGGAGATTCTCTACAGGCTTCAATAGTTGTCGCATATCCGGGTTCTCCTCTTTTTAATGAGGCTTGCAAAAAAGGTTGGCTACTTATTGATGAACATGATTATGAAAAATATGATATGAGTTATGATATACTTTGCTCGCGAATAGATACAGAGAAGTGGGTGAAGAAATTTTGGAAAATACAAACACATCCACTCTTCTTATTAAAATCACTATTATCTTTGAGAAGCATCGACGATATAAGGCTTGCATTGAGGGGTATAAAATCCCTACTTGGTCATGTTAAAGATTATAAATAAAAACAAAGGGGAAATTATATTAATATGTCTAGAATTTTTATAATAGGTATTGCTTTATTAGTTTTAATTCTTATTGTAGTTGCGGTTATAATAATAAAAAAAAGTGCCAAAAAACAAAGTGTTTCAATTACATCAAATATTGTGAAGGAAAAATTTTCCCTAGCATCACTTTTTTCTAATAAAGAATTAAATGATGAGTTTTATGCTTCGCTTGAAAAGATATTAATAAAAGGTGATGTTGGTTATGATTTAACAAAAGATATTATTACTAAGCTAAGACAAGTGACTATCGATAAAAATATAACAAATACAGATTTGGCAAGAAATGAATTAAGAGAAATACTTATTTCATGCTTCTCTCCAAAAACTTTAATGCTTGAAAAAAATACAATACTTTTTATTGTTGGCGTCAATGGTGTTGGCAAAACTACGAGCATAGCAAAACTTGCAAACTATATAAAAAATGATTATTCAGTATTACTTGCAGCAGCAGATACATTTCGGGCAGCAGCAATAGAGCAGCTTGAAACATGGGCAAAGCGTATAGGCATTGCTATTGTGAAAGGACAACAAGGTGGCGACCCTGCGAGTGTTATTTTTGATGCTATTAATAAGGCGAAATCAAATGATATCGATATTATAATAGTAGATACTGCGGGGCGATTCCATAATCAAGATAATTTAATAAAGCAACTTGAAAAAATGAAACGTATTGCGACAGAAAGATTTAGCGAATATAAGTTTATACCTATATTAATACTTGACGCCAATGTTGGTCAAAATGGTATTGAACAGGCGAAGGTATTTTCTTCTAGCCTTGATGTAGATGGTGTTGTGCTTGCAAAGCTCGACTCTTCTGCCAAGGGTGGTGTTGCACTTAGTGTTAATTATTATATGTCTTTACCTATATTTTTCTATGGCAATGGAGAGAAGTTGGAGAACATACAAGAGTTTTCGATAGAAAAATTTGTTGATTCTATATTGACTAATACTTAGGCTTGAGTTCTATTAAAGTTTCAAAATAAGCATGCTTTTGACAGTACATTGATTTTATAAGTTTTATATGTTATCATAAATATACGGATGTGGGATAGATAAACGCTTGATTTTATTTTTTATTAAATAGAGTAAAGAGGAAAGTCCGTACCTTAAAAGAGTTATGCGTAGGATAATGACCTAGAAGAGCAATCTTACGGAAAGTGCAACAGAAAATATACCGCCATTTTTAATGGTAAGGGTGAAATGGTGTCGGTAAGAGCGCACCGCTTATTTGGCAACAGATGAGGCAATGTAAACCCCGCATGAGGCAAGGTCAAACAGAGACGTAATAGGTTACTCTTTCCGAAGTCTCGGGTAGACCGCTTGAGGTATTTGGTAACAAATATCCTAGATAAATGTTTATCATGATTTATCTATAATGGATTTATCAACAGAATACGGCTTATTTCCCGCATCTTTTTTTATTAATATTATTTATTTTATTAAGTTATGAGTTTATACCATAGAATTAGGGTCGACATCTATCTCTACATAATTTCCTTTTTTTGCAAGAAATTTTGTATTGAGCTCAATTAAAAACTGTTTTATTATGCTATGGCTTTTCGATTTTATTAAAATATTCCATCGATAATATTTTTTTAATTTACTCATTACACATTCACTAGCACCGAGTATTTCTACTTGATCTGTATTACTAGAGGTTAGCATATTTAGCATATCAGCTATTTTATTTGCATCATCAATTACATCATTTTCATTTATGCCACGTATAACTATCCTTGTGAGTCTTGCAAATGGTGGATAATTAAGTGCTTGTCTATAGCCTATTTCGCCATTATAAAAACCTATATAGTCATGGGTTTGGGCGGTTTCTATAGACCTATGTGTTGGCGAATATGTTTGGATGATAACTTTGCCATGTTTATCGCCACGACCACTACGACCTGCGACTTGTGTAATAAGATTGAATGTCCTTTCGCTACTACGAAAATCTGGGATATGAAGTGAACTATCGGCAAGCAATATCCCAACCAATGTTACATTTGGAAAATCAAGCCCTTTTGCTATCATCTGTGTGCCGATGAGTATATCTATTTGCCCTTTTGAAAATGCAGAAAATATTGAACTATATGCCTTTGGTGTTTTTGTTGTTTCTTGGTCGACCCTTTGTACGACGGCCTTTGGAAAAAGTAGTTTTAAATCTTCTTCTATTTTTTCTGTTCCAAATCCTTTTTTTTCCATATTGCCAATATTACATTTTTCACATTTTACAGAGACTCTTTGTTTATAGCCGCAATAATGACACATGACAACATCTTTGACTTTATGATATGTTAGCGTGACAGAACAATGGGGACATTCCAAAACCTCTTTGCAATGAGAGCATGTAACTACTGGGGCATATCCTTTTCGATTTAGAAATAATATAACTTGTTCTTTTTTTTCTAATACAATGTTTATATCTTTAAATAAAACATCACTCATAAGTGGCATCAAATCGGTCTTTCTAGCCTCTTTCATATTTACAACTTGTATGTCGGGCATATTTATAGATGCGGCTCTTTTAGTCAAACTTAGTAGCTTTACTTTTTTAGTATTTTCTTTTGCATGATAAAATGTTTCTATAGAAGGGGTTGCACTACCTAATATAAGTGTTGCATTTTCCTTTTCACTCCGATAAAAAGCAATTTGCCTAGCATGGTAGCGAGGTGTGTCTGAGGATTTATATGAACTTTCATGCTCTTCATCAACGACTATAATGCCTAAATCTTTTGTGGGTGAGAATATAGCACTGCGAGCACCAACGACAATTTTTATTTCATTTTTTCTTATAAGCTGCCAATATCTATATTTTTCAGTTTGTGAAAGTTTACTATGTAGAATAGCAACCCAGCCCTCAAACCTTTCTGCAAATCTTTGTATAGTCTGCGGTGTCAGTGAAATCTCGGGTAATATTATTATAGCTTGTTTTCCAAGTTTTAAAGTTTCTTTTATAGCTTGTAAATAAATTTCTGTTTTGCCACTACCTGTAACGCCATGCAAAAGAAATGATGATTTTTTTTCTAAATGTAAATCATTTAGAATTTCTTTCAAAGCATATTCTTGCTCTTCGTTTAAATCATGATATTCTGTTTTTTTTGCTTCAATAGGCTTTACTTTTTTTTCTCTTTTTGATGGACTACCCGCAGGTAAACAAGAAAATAAAGCCTCGCCAAATGAACAGAAATAATATTCACTCATCCATTTTGCCAGCTCAAATTCTTTTTCTGTTGCAATGGGCTCATTATCGATTATGGCATTTATAGGTAATGCTTTAAATGTTTTTGGTTCTTCATTAGTTTCTTTGATGACAACGGCTTTTAAAGTTCGACCTTTGAATGGTACAATTACTCGACAGCCTATGATACTATCTGTTATTTCTTTTGGTTTTCGATATGTAAATGTTCTATTAATCGGAAGGTTTAAGGCAACCTCTAAGAACATTAAATCCTTTTCCTACGCTGTTTTTCCTCAAATTTTGTTCTACAGCTTAAGCATCTAGTAGAGTGGGGTAGAGCCGTAAGTCTTTCTTCGGTTATCTCTTCACTACAATCGATACATTTTCCATATGTTCCAGCTTCTATACGCCTTAAAGCCGCATCAAGCATCTCAATTTTTTCTTTTTCTTTTTGATTTAACCCAAGTAAGAATTGTGTTTCATATGAGTGGAATGCAATATCAACAACATCGCCATGTGTGTCTTCTTTGAGAGCATTGTATGTTTCGTCGCCTTTTGTGAGTTCATCAATAGTCTTTTCTTTTTCGGCGGTAAGTATATCTTTAAATTTTTTTAATTTCTTTGCGTTCATTATATAAAACTCCTTGATATCACTTATAGTAGAATAATTTAATATAAAAGCGATACTTTAAAAGTCTTTATACATGATTAAAATATAATATTCTCTATAAATCATGTATATAAACCTAATATAAAAAATTAACGTTTTGAGAATTGGAATTTTTTTCTAGCACCGGCACGTCCATATTTTTTTCTTTCTACAACACGTGGGTCTCTAGTTAAATATCCATTTCTTTTTAGTGCATCATGATAGTTGCCATCAATAGCAAGTATAGCTTTTGCAACACCATGTCTAATAGCATCAGCTTGGGCATGTACGCCACCGCCATGGACATTAACCATAACATCATAAGTTCCCAAAAGACCGACAACTCTTAGCGAGTCTTCTACTGTCTTTACAAGTAGGGGACGGCCAGAAAAATATTCTACATAATCTTTGCCATTAACTTTTATAACACCATTGCCTGGAGTAATACGAACTCTAGCATTTGCTGTTTTTCTTTTGCCTGTATATATTGTCAATTGTTTCGCTGCCATTTATCTACCTCTATTTAATATAGTATTATAATTTTATTTCTTCTGGTTTGTTATCTTTATGAGGATGTTTATCATCAGCATAAACTTTTAATTTTTTCAAATGCACTCTTCCAAGTGGGTTATTTGATAACATTCCTTTTACAGATATTTTTAACATTTTATCAGGGCTTTTTTCTCGAAGTTCACCATAACTTATTTCTTTTATTCCACCCGGATAACCTGTATGTCTATAATGCATTTTACCATCTTCTTTATTCCCTGTTAGAAGAATATCTTTGGCATTAATGACTACAATATAGTCACCATTATCTAAATTATAGGCATAATCTGGTTTATGTTTGCCTTTTAGCATATAAGCTATACGGCTTGCTAATCTACCTAATGATATGCCTTTTGCGTCAATTAATATCCACTTTTGTTTAATCTCTTTTTGTTTGAGAACATGAGTACTGTGCATACTTGACATAATCTTTCTATTCATCATACTGTTCATAAAAATCAACCTTATTCAATTAATAATAATTTCACAATGTATATTTATAAGATATACAGACGAACTATGTTATCATGTAAGATAAAAAAGTCAATGTATTTTTTACATAATAACGTATAAAATTAGCTTTTATAGCTTTAACAGTAGTATCTATGATTTTACAGCCCCATCGCTAATCCCTTTTACTATATACTTCTGTAAGAAAATAAATATAATAACTATAGGTATAACAGATACAAGAACAGCAGGGAATATTACTTCCCAAGGATTGCCATATTGACCTGATAGTATCCTAGCAAAATATACTTTTAATGTTAAGGTCTGGACATTTGAATTACCTATAACCAAAAATGGTAGTAGATAGTCATTCCAAATCCACATAGAGTTTAATATTGTAATTGTTATAGTTATTGGCTTGAGCAATGGAAATACTACTAGAAAGAATATCTGAAATATGCTTGCTCCATCGATGATAGCAGCCTCTTCTATCTCTTTTGGTACAGATTTTATAAAGCCGTGGTATAAAAATATAGACATACTTAACCCAAAGCCACCATACATTAATACTAAACCTACAAAGTTTTTTAGCATTAGCATATCCATAAAAGATACGAGTGGATACATTATCGCTTGAAATGGTATAATCATTGAAGCTACAAATATTAAAAATATTGTGTTTGAAATTTTAGTTTTATTTCTCACAAGCATCCAAGCAGCTATCGATGATGTTAATATAATAATACCCACACTACAAACAGTTATTGTTAGTGTTACAAAAAAAGCTTCAACAAAATTTATGGCTTTAAATGCATTTATTATATATTGAAAGTCTAGGCTTTTAGGTAATGCCAAGGGTGAAGATGCTATTTCGCCATGCCCTTTGAATGAGTTTATAACTAGTATGGCTAATGGAAAAATGGTATAAAGAGAACATATTATTAAGATAAAATATGTAAGTGCATCTGATAGTTTTAATTTTTTTTTATTAATTTTTATATGTCTCATAATTACATCTCTACTTCATGTTTTTTTGTGGTTCTTACTTGCATGATAGTTATAAAGGCTATGACAATGAAAAATATAACCCCCTGTGCCTGAGCTACACCATAATTTGGAGGGGAGACATCTTTTGTTGTCATAAGTATCTGCAAGGCAAGCATCCTCGTGCCAAAGTCTCCATCTGTTAATGCTATATTCTGGTCGAGTATTTTAAATGAATTTGCCAATGTTAGAAAAAATACAATTGTAAATGATGACATAAGCATTGGTACAGTTATGCGGAAAAATTTCTTAATCCCTACCGCACCATCGATAGAAGCTGCCTCATATACATCGCTAGGTATCGTATTAAGCCCTGTTATATAAATAATCATCATATAGCCCGCGACTTGCCATGTATTCATTATAACCAAGGCGAAAAGTGCTTTTGTTGGGTCTTGGGTCATATATCTTAAAAATTCAATTGAAAGAAGACCATTTTCTGAAAAAAGTATTGTAGAAAAAAATACTTCATATATGAATTGCCATATAAAACCTAATGTTAGTCCACCTAATAGGTTGGGCATGAAAAATATTGACCTAAATATTGTAGATTTTGAAATCCTATTTATAAGCAATGCATAACTAAGGGCAACTACATTTATAAATATTACAGCTATAATTGTATATTTTATTGTGTATATAAAAGCATTAATAAAACGTTCGCTTTGAAATGCCTCAATATAATTTTTTATACCTACAAACGCAGAGAATGGAGAGCCCCCTCCGACAAAATATGTGCCTCGCCAAGCTGTTAGCGAATAAAATATCCCTATGATGAAAGGTATTATTATTACAAATGCAAATAAAATAAGAGCGGGCATTATAAGCGGATAAAACCACTTTTTGTATAGAGTATGCATATATTACTCCCCATTAATTTTAAAACTAAATTAAAAATATCCCTATTGTCGATTATTTAATTATAATAAAGGCTATACTTATAATTTATATATAATTATAAGTATAGCCTTTATTTATTTTATAAGTTTTTTCCAATTTTCTACAGTATAGTTTGCAATATCCTTATAATCTTCTTCTGTCCAATTTTCTTTTGTCATGTACTCTTCCATAATTTTCGTTCCAACTATTGTGCCTGTTAATGTTGCTGGAGTACCCATTACAGAATTATTTTGTGTTTTACCTTCGGATACATATTCTAGTATAGAGTTTGCAAGTGAATTATCGAGTTTGGTTGTACTAATGTCTGCATTGTATGGGATGAAATTAAATGCTTCTACTATATATTTTTTGCCTTCATCTGTGGTATTAAGCCATACCAAAAACTCTTGTGCTCTTTGTTTTTCTTCATCGCTTACTTTTGTATTTATAGCATAATAATTTGGTACAAATACAGGGATTGAATTATTAAATCTTTCCAAATCATATCCATCTACTATAATCATTTCTTCGGTTAGAGGCATTTTTACAGGCATGAACTCGAGCCTTGTTGCCATTTCTTTATCTACATTTTCGATATTTCCATAAGCCCAATTGCCTTGCTTCAAAAATAGAGCCTTGCTATTAGCAAAAATTTGTACAGTTGGGTCATATCCATAATTAGCAGACGCAACAAAGGCAGGGCCTCTTTTTTCAGGACCATCTTTACCTGCCAAATGTTTTGTTTTTAAGTCTAGAAGTTTTGCATATTGCTTTACTGGCTCTACAATACTTTCTACATCTTCGATAGTGGCATTATATGAGGCTGCTGGAGAATCAAATACAGTATTAAGAGCAACTGTCATAGTATGGTCGCCATATGTCCATCTTTCTGCACCCATAACAGCAAATACGCCTGTTAGATTATTGGCTAATCCTGTCTTATTTGCTCTCAACATATATTTATTGCCATTTAATACTATAGTTACAGCACTAGGAGAGTTTATATAATTAGAAATATTTTGTACGAATACTTCAAATTCTTGATAGCTACATTGCTTCAAATCGGCTATCAATTGTTCGATATTTTCGCTGTCAAATAAATCCATTATCATATTTTTGTCAAAAATGAAACCAAATCCTTCCAAATTATAAGGGATACCATATGAGTTTATGCCATCTGTAGTCAATCGCATCTCTTGTGGTACATCATTTGCTAGGCTTATAAATTCATCTAGAGTTGCATCTTCAAAATTCAAAGCAAATCCACCCTCATACCACTCTACAAGCTCTTTTAGCCCCTGAATAGCGAATATTGAAGGCTTATTTCTGCTGTTCATCTCGCTTCTAAGTGTTTCCATATGGTCTTGCCCAGAGCCTATTGAGAATATCTTTACTTTAACATCAGTGGCTGCCTCATAATCTTTTGCCATTTGTTCAAATTGGGCGGCATTTTCACCCTTTGAATTATAAATATAAAGGTCATATTCTGGTTTTTTGTTACAAGAATAAAATAGTGATAGTGAAATCAGTAAAAAAATAATTTTTTTCATAAAAGTAAACCTCTCTGTAATTTTATCATATCCATATAAGTATAGTTAAAAAATAGTTATAATCAAATTTTTTTAAATAAATTACAATATAATTTATTAGATATGTGTTTTTATGATAATATTACATGTATTTGTATTTTGGCATGCATTATTAATGTATGAATTAAAATTTATTTTGTAGTGGAGATATATTGTAGAACATCTGGTAAAATTATAGCCCAAGCACCCCAGCTATGTTCAAGATATTTTTGTTCTATATAGACATGTTCTGTTTTTTTTTCTTTTAAAAAATCATCAAATATTCTTGTATGTTCTATAGGGGTGGCTGTATCTAATGTTCCATTTGAAACAAAGAATTTCAGAGGGATTTGCTTCTTGACATATTCATTCCATAGTGCTTTATAATTTAATGAATGCCATAATTTTTCATCTATTATAGGATTGCCATATATATTTAAAAACATATGTTCAAAGCTATCCTCTACGATTTTTGGACTATACGCTATTTTCTTCATATCATCTGTTATATAATCGAATATGGCAGGGGATAGTGAAAATACGCTACTAAAATAATTAGGATTTCGCAGAGCAAATCTCAATGCCCCATATCCACCCATAGAAAGACCACCAATACTATGATTTTCTCTTCCCTCTTTTATCGAATATGTTTCTTCTATGTGACTAAATAATTCTTTTTCAAATGCATCTTGCATCTTATACACATTAGAGTTTACATACCAGCTATCTTTTGTGTTTGGCGAGCCTGATGGGAATATAACAATTGTGGGCTCTATTATATTTGCCTCTATAGCATTGTTGAGCGTTTGATATGCGGCACCTTTTTTTATCCAAGAATGATGGTCGTCAGAGGCACCATGTAGCATATATATTAAATTATATTTTTTGTTATTATCATATTCATATGGTAGATATATATTATATTCCCATTTTAGATTAAGTATTTTAGAGTAAAAAGATTTATTTTCTATTATGCCTTTTTTCATAATTTATATTCCTATAAAAAAATTAAAATTTAATTAATGTAGAGCCCCAAGTAAGACCTGCACCAAATGCTGCAAGGACAACATTATCGCCTTCTTTTATTTTGCCTTGTTCTATAGCCTCAGATAAGGCAATACCAATGCTTGCTGCCGAAGTATTTCCATAGTTTTGTATATTGACAAAAATTTTATCCATAGATACATCCATACTTTTGGCAAGACTTTTCATTATTCTAATATTTGCCTGATGGGGTATTATCAAATCTATATCATTTATTGTAAGACTTGATTTTGATAGTATATTTTTTATGCTTTGGCTAAAGAAAAATATAGCATGCTTAAATATCTCGCTACCAATCATTTGTACATAATGGCCATTATCATCAATATTGCTTTCAGTAATAGGTGATATGCTTCCACCATTTTTAACTAGAAGTAAACTAGCATGCTCTTCACTTCCAAGGTCGATTGATATTATGCCTTTATTATCATCGTTAGTTTTTTCTAACAATGTGGCATTGCAACCATCACCAAAAAGTATTGCTGTTCCTCTATCTTCCCAATTAATTATATCAGAATATTTTTCGCTAGACACGACAAGCACAGTTTCGCATTGTCCTGATTCTATTAATGTTGTCGCTGTATTTATAGAGTAGATATAGCCGCTACATGCCGCTGATAAATCTAATGTTATACAGTTTTTTATTTCTAGTGAATTTTGTATAAGTGTTGCTGTTGATGGGCTTGGATGTTGTTTTGTTGATGTTGCAACTATTATTGCGTCAATATTTTTTATATCATCCTCTATAATATTGAGGTTATTTATAGCATGCAAAGCCATTGATAGGCTAGTTTCTTCTTTGCCTGATCTATATCTTTGTGATATGCCTGTACGGCTTGCTATCCATTCATGGTTCGTATCAAGTGTTTCGCTTAGTTTTTCATTTGTTATAATGTTTTTCGGTATGTAATTCGCTATTTTTTTTATATATGCTTTCATAAAATCCTGATTCTTTGGGATGTCTTTTATTTGATTCAATGTATTATTTGTATTATAAAAAACATAATTGATTCTATACCATATAATATATTTTTCAACTACTCCGGTACTGCCTACGCTTAAGTTGTATATATTATTAGTTTTATCTAAGATTGTATAATATATATTTTAAATATTAGATAGCTTTATAACGGGCTACTTAAGCCTACGCAGTAGTAGTTAGGATAGACATTGCATTTAAGGCAAATTTATTCACCCAAATTTTTTGTTGCTTGTTTTGGTTTATATCGTTATAGTAAAAACTTTTTTCAATTGTACAACCTATGTTTTTGCATAGATTATGAAAATCTTTTATTGTAAGTATATGGACATTTGGTGTTTCATACCATTCAAATGGCAGGGTTTTGGATTTTGGCATGCGTCCTTTTATTATTTGGTATAGCGATATCCATATATGTCCAAAGTTTGGATAACTTATAATTACTCGTTTGCCGACCCTTAGAGCCTCTGTTATAACTTCTTTTGTGTTATGTGTAACTTGGATAGCGAAGTTTAATATAATATAGTCGAATGCATTGTCATGATATTCTTTTAAAAA
>CAMRBQ010000032.1 GCA_947040495.1 uncultured Spirochaetia bacterium | reverse complement strand
TTGACCCTATGAAAGATACTTTATTTGATGAGAAAATTATGGGTAGTTTTCACTTCACCCCCGGCAATTGTTATAAAGAAGCATCTAATGGTAATAAATCTGTTATTCATTGGGACTTGGTATGTATTCAAACAAAGCAATATGGTGGTGGCGAGATATATTTTGATGATAAACTAATAAGAAAGGATGGCGTTTTTGTAGTGGATGCATTAAAGCCACTCAATGCTGAAAACTTAAAATAGACTGTCTAAATAATTGCAAATATTCAGTTTTAGGTTATGTCAAAAAATATTTATAATTGTTGTACATATTACAATTATTCTGTTATAATATGTACAATAAATTGCAATACGATTTTAAATTATTTAGGATATGAAAGATGAAAAAAGGAAAATTTCATTTCGGGGGGATACACCCACATATAAGTAAAGACACAGCAGAAAAGGCATCTGTTAGAATGCCCAAAACAAAAACTATTTCTATATCTTTATTTCAACATGCAGGCAAACCCGCTATTGCAAAAAAATCAAAAGGGGACATAGTTGCTCAAGGTGAACTTTTAGCAGAAGCAGATGGACTAATATCTGCAAATATACATGCCTCTATTGCAGGCAAAATATCTATAATTGAAATAGCCCCTCCTCCGTTGGGTCGTAGTGCACCATCAATGCTTATTCAAGTAGATGAAAATGCTAATACTACCGAATACAAAGAAAACAAAGACTATAAAAGGCTTCGTGTAGAAGATATATTAAAGAAAATTAAAGATGCTGGGCTTGTTGGGATGGGCGGGGCTATGTTCCCGACATCTGTAAAGCTCACAGGTTCTATCGACAAAAGAATAGATACTATCATTATCAATGGTGCTGAATGTGAGCCATATATTACAGCAGACCATCGCATGATGCTCGAATATACAGAACAAATAGTTGTAGCTATAAATATAATTAGATATGTAATACCTTCTGTTTCGAGGGTTATTGTTGGTATAGAAGATAACAAACAAGATGCCCTTGATATAATGGAAAAACATGCGAAGTCAAACGATTTTGAAGTATTTTCATTAAAAACACGATATCCACAAGGTGGTGAAAAACAGCTTATTGAGGCAACTACTGATAGAATAGTACCTATGGGACAGCTACCATTTGATATTGGTGTGCTCGTACAAAACATAGCTTCTCTTTATGCGATTTATGAGGCTGTTATTAAAAACAAACCGCTTATTGATAGACTTATTACTGTAGCAGGCGATGGTATAAAAGAAAGCATGAATGTATGGGTTCCAATAGGTACAAAGATTCAAGATGTAGTAGATTTTGCAGGTGGTTTAACATCTGAAAATATATTAGCCATAGCAGGTGGACCTATGATGGGCTCTGCTCTACCATCATTAGAACAACATACAATTAAGGGAACAAACTCTATTTTAATATTTAAAAGAGAAAATTATAAAATCCCAAAAGAATATGCTTGTATAAAATGTTCAAAATGTATAGACGTATGCCCTATAAAGATTTTACCAACCTCTATCGTTAGAGCGGCAAAATCAAATAATCATGAAAAAATGCTTATGCTTGAAATACATGCCTGTATAGAATGTGGATGTTGTTCATACATATGCCCTTCACATATACCTCTCGTACATTGGATACGTGTTGGCAAAGATTCATTAAGAAAGGCAACAATGAATGCTAAATAAAATATAATATTTTTTAATTTAATTTTTATAATAATGCTAAGACATAAGGATATTTTAATTTATGAAATTCATGGATTTACACCTAGGTTATGAAAAAAGGCGTGATGCTATTGACAAACGCATTGCATCAATTATCAGCAGAAGTCAATTTATATTTGGTGCAGAATTAGAAGAATTAGAAAGTGAACTCGCTAAATATGTTAATGCAAAATATGCCATTGGCGTATCTTCTGGAGCAGATGCTATTATGCTTGCTTTGATAGCTCTTGGCTATGAGGCTGGTAAAGACAATTCAGATAAAGAGATAATTGTTCCTTCATTTACTTTTTTTGCCACAGCCGAAGCACCTGCATTTCTTGGAATGAAACCAGTATTCTGCGATATAGATGAAAGAACATATAATATCGATGTAAATAAAATAGAAAGTCTTATAACAAAAAATACTGCTGTAATAATGCCCGTAAATATTTTTGGTCAATGTGCTGATTTAGAAAAAATCGAGCAAATTGCAAAGGCTCATAATTTATTTGTTATAGAGGACGCCTGTCAATCGTTTGGAGCAACTTTTAATAATAAATATTCATGCTCATTTGGCGATATTGCTGTTACATCTTTTTTCCCTGCCAAGCCACTTGGTTGTTTTGGCGATGGTGGGATGATATTTACAGACAATGAAGAGTATTATAATAAAATAAAAATGCTTCGTCATCATGGTGATAAAGGCAAAATGGAACATATCATGGTTGGGATGACAGGGCGACTTGATAATCTACAAGCTGGTATTTTATTAGAAAAATTTGTAGGCTTTGACAATGATATGGATGAGAGAATTAAGAAGGCACAATATTATACAGAAAATTTGCAAGACGTCATAACTACCCCATATATTGAAAGCAGCAATAAAAGTGTTTATGCACAATATTGTGTACAATCAAAAGATAAAGACAAGATATGCAAAGCGTTAAATGATAAAGAAATACCTACACCTGTATATTATATAAATCCCCTTCATCTTGCCCCTGTATTTAAACATATGGGATATAAAGAAGGCGACTTGCCTGTATCTGAAAATCTATGCAAAAATATATTTGCTTTGCCGATATATCCAGAGATACCACAAACAGATCAAGATATGGTGATTGATATAATAAGAAATGCTGTTAAATAGTCTTACTATTTAAATTATAAATAATGGTAGTATTATAAAAATGGGTTTTAAGTTTATAGATGATTTTAAAAATAAAGTAGAAGATATAGAAACCAAGTTTAAAAAAGCTGAAGATGAATTAAAAGAATCTAAAGTTAAAGTTAAACTATTTGTAAAAATAGTTTTGGCTATGCTTTCTACAATAATTATACTTAATATAATAATACTTACAATTTTAATATTCGAGATTTTCTAAGCCAGACATAATAAAATATTTTCATGCTCTATTTTTTATATTTGCATTTACATTTATGTTAGTATATATTTTTAATTAGTATGATTTTTAAAAAATAAATTGTTAGGATAAAATGTGAGTTATAAGGTTATAGCAAGAAAATATCGCCCATCAACATTTGACGAGGTTATAGGGCAAGATCATATTACGCATACTATATCCAAAAGTATAATGCAAAATAAAATAGCACATGCATATTTGTTTTCGGGTGCACATGGTGTGGGTAAAACATCACTTGCTAGAATAATTGCCAAAGCATTGAACTGTGAAAATGGGCCAACAGACCACCCTTGTGGTGTCTGCTCTTCATGTACACAAATAGCAGATGGTACTCCACTCGATGTGATCGAAATAGATGGTGCTAGTAATAGAGGAATAGATAATATACGCTCTATTATAGAATCTTCGAGAATATCGCCTGTAGCTGGCAAATACAAAATATACATAATTGATGAGGTACATCAAATAACTGTTGATGCCTTTAATGCATTACTAAAAACATTAGAGGAGCCACCATCGCACGTGGTCTTCATACTTGCTACAACAGAGGCAGATAAAGTTTTAAGCACAATAAAAAGTAGATGCCAACAATATACATTTAGAAATCTTTCTATTGACGATATTGAAAAAATATTAAAACATATACTTTCAAAAGAAGTTATAGAATATGAGGATGAGGCAATATTTCTCATAGCAAAAAATGCACGTGGCAGTGTACGTGATGCAGAAACTATACTCGAAAAAATGATAGCCTATACATCTGACAAATCTGTTATTACAAAAGATGATGTGATAAATGTTATTGGTGGTAATAACTTTAATTTTATAAAAGAACTATTTACTATAATGATTAATGAAGATAAAAAAGAATATTTCTTCTTTATTGATAGACTTTTTTCAGAGGCAATAGAACCAAAAGTATTTCTCATAAGTTTAATCGAATATATGCGTATTACTTTGATGATGAAAGTAGGCATTGAAGATACAAAAATATTAGAAATATCTGAAAGCGAAAGGACTGATATTCTACCCTTTGTCACCCATTATAATCCTACAGAATTAGAGAGGATACTTGAATATATATTGAATGTTGAGGAAAAAGTAAGATACGCATCTCAGCCTAGAATCATATTTCAGATGAGGCTAATATTTTTACTTGACCTAAGCAATATTATAAAACCTGTTGATATTATCTCTGTCAGTACACAAAACAAACCATTAGAAAATCAAAATAACAATAAAGAGAATATGATATTAAAACCCGCTCTCGTATCAGATAGAGCTAAGCCCACAAATACAGATGATAAAAAAACTATATTTTATAAAAGAATATTATCTTTTATAGCAAATGAAAGTAATACTATATACTCGCTTCTATCACAAGGCAAACCAAAATATAGTGAGGGTACTGTATTATTTGTAGAACTGCCCGAAAATATATATGACATGATAAACACTGATAAAAGAGGTGCCGATTTGGTACAAAAGGCTTTGCAGGCTAATTCTACAAATGCAAATGTACGCATTGAATTTATAAAAGCAGAGGCTGGTGGCGATGATGTTATTGAAAAATTAAAAAATACATTCGATGCTAAAACTATAGATACACATATTGATGACAGTTCTAATAGCTAAGCCGCGACTTTAATATTGATACAAATTAATTTTTATATATTATAATTACATAAATTATTTATTCTAAGGATACAACTCTCGCATTTTGGCTTTTTTTTGCATGATATTTTGCTATGATAAACTATCTGGGCATGAAAGTCTTTATAATATTCATTGTCATGAGGAAGTATATCCATCAAATATTTTTGCAAATCGCTATATTTTATATCTACATCTGTAAGAGAAAGTCTATATGTAAATCTTTTTGTATATGTATCTACCACTAACATTGGTTTATCAAAGGCATATGAGAGTATTGAATCTGCACTCTCCTCCCCTATTCCCCAAATATTTAATAACTCTTCTCTCACTTTTTCTATAGTATTTTTTTTAATATTATCTATATCAAAATCATATATTTCAAAATATTTTAAAAATGATATTATTTTTTTTGCCTTTTGTTTATAATATCCCGATGGTTTTATAAGGCTTTCAAATTTATCTATTTTCATATTTAATATTTTTTTTGGATCTAATAGATTATCTTTTTTCAAATTATTGAGAGCAAGGCTAACATTATGCCATGAACAAGACTGGGTAAGTATTGCCCCAACGATAACTTCAAATGCACTATCAGCAGGCCACCAATTTTGATAACCATATTCTTGAAAAAACAAATCATATATTTCAAGTATTATATGTTCATTATTTTTAGCCATTAAGATAACCATGCATAGATTTTATATTTTTATTCCAGCTAGGAAAAAACACAATAGGCTCTGTATTATTATTTTTATTAAATTTTCTTATCGAAGCGGATGCATGTTTATATATCCTATACTCATCAGGAAGCCTCAAAAGTATATTTTGCCAAAATAAAAAATGTGTATCAATAAACTCTTGACGTATATCTTCTTTATGTAAAGCTAGAGGGCATTTTGTCCCTGTATTTTTATCTTCTTGTAAAAAACTTTCCATAAATGTAAGAGCAACAAAAACCCCACGCAAATCAATATAAGGTTCTAATGGAAATACCCTGCATGTAATACTCCTTTGTTCTCGCACACAATATTTTATCCCCTTGCATTCAGCAAATATCTGATCATCTCTTGCATAATCTAATAGTTCTCTATCATCTTTATTCTTAGGTATCCACTCTAGCCATAAATCGCCAAGTGTTCTAAGGTATTCATATTCAGTCTTATACAAAAGTGGCACAGCATTATTAGATTTACAACAATATGGTATATTTTTATTCGATTTTTTACAAAGAATAGCACAATCATAGTCTACAATGGGCTCTTTTAGAATATCTAGATAGTATGAAATTTCATCGGCACAAATTTTTTTTGATAATTTTTCTTTTCTACCCTTTAACATGGCTTTATTATAGCAATATAAAATAAATTTGTCAAAATTTCTTAATAATATTAATTTTTTACAATTAAATGGTTGTAGTACCCACAAATTTTAATTATAATGAAAACGCTAATATTTGCCGATAATGACGAGGGTGGAACAGGGCTATTTTTATGTCAAATATATTTTTTTTAGTATTATTTTTGGTATTATTTCTTATATCAATACCCTTTATATTAAAGCTTCGAGATAAAATTTTTGCAAGTTCAGATACTATAATAAATAAATTAATCTCAGAAAAAAAGTTTAATAAAGCAGAAAATAAAATACATCGTGTATTATCAAAAACACCAGACCAAGACAAACAATCCCAACTTCATTATAAGCTTGGTTTATGCCATGAAAATAAAAATAATTTAGTTCATGCTATTATAGAATATAAAACTTCATTAAAAAAATCTAACGGTAAAGATGAAAAAGAAATAAGAACATCATTAGCAAATGTTTTATTAAAATTAGATAAAAAAGAAGAAGCATTAGCTCAATATTTAATTCTACTCAAATATGAAAAAATAGATCCTCCAACCTATTTAAACATTGGTAAAATATATTATGAAACATCCAATTATAGTATTGCCCTAGATTATTTTAAAAAACTAATAGAAATTGACGGTAGAAATAAAGAAGGCATAATGTATTTAGGCTTTACATACAAACAATTAGATAATTTTGCAGACGCTCATGTTCTACTTAAACAATCTCTCAGATATTTCCCCAATGACCCAAAGCTTAGATTTACATTAGCGAAGGTATGTCGAAAAAGACATGAATATCAAGATGCCCACTTACACCTTGATATCGCTGCCTCAAAATCACAAAAATATAGAGATAGAAGTATTTTTGAAAGTGCCCTTTGCTATTTAGATTCTAATGACATGAATAATGCCATACTCGAACTTGAAAAAATTGTACAATTAGACAAAGGAAGTAAAGAGATAATACTTAATTCTCATTATCTTTTATCTTCTTGCTATAATAAACAAAAAAACAAAGAAAAAGTAATTAATGAACTTGCAACTATAGTGCATATAGATCCAAATTTTAAAGATGCTAAAGAGAAATTAAATAAAATTAAATCTGAAGAACAAAATGATACTGTAAAGGATTTTTTAAATGATGATGATCAAGAATTCATAAAAAAATCATGCATGATGTTAGAATGTATGGAACTGCAATTAGAATCGACATACCGCACACAAAAGGGTAATTTCCTTTTTATGGCAACTGCAATGCATTCCAATGAAAACAAAAACATTGCTTATGTTTATATATCAAAAAATATGGATATTCTAAAACTGGAAGAAACAAAGCTAATTTATGAATATATAAGAGCCAAAAATTCCAATAAACTTTTTATTATAACTGTAGCATTAGTATCTAAACATACTTCAGAATATGCCAATTCACACTATATCAATATATTAAATGATGTAGCTTTGTATTCCTTATTACAAAGAGTTGTTACAATAAAAGAAAGACCTATATCTACTAAATTTAAAAACTTACCATTTTAATTAACTATGAAAAAAAGACATGACCACTATTTTAACAAAGCAAAAAAAGAAAACTATGCAGCAAGAAGTATATATAAACTAGAAGAGGCACAAAAAAAATATAAATTTATAAACTCAAAAGATAATATTATAGATATAGGATGTTCGCCTGGCTCATGGAGTCAATATCTACTTGAGCGTATAGTTAAAACTGGATTTGTTACTGGTATAGATATTTTGCCCGCCACATTCGCTCATCCAAAATTTAATTTTATACAAAAAGATATAAAAGAAATAAACTATGATGATATAGGCGATACAGTTTTTGATGTTGCTATAAGTGATGCGATGCCAAATACCACAGGCGATAGAGAAACAAATCACTTTCGCTCAATAACTCTAGCATACACAATAACTAATTTTGTAATTTTATATTTAAAAGAAGATGGATTTTTTTTCATAAAAGTATACGATGGAAGAGATTTAACTGAATATAAAAAATATTTAAAGCAATATTTTAATTCTATCGATGTATTTAAGCCTAAAAGTTCACGTGATGAAAGTAGAGAAATTTATATTTTTTGTAAATCATTTATTAAAAATTAAAATTGGGTGTTTATTATGAGAGAAAAAGCGGAAGTTATCTCTTTGAGAGGAAAATATGCTCGGGTAAAAATGAGCCCTAGTGCTGCTTGTGATAATTGCACTATATGTAAGCATGACAAACCATTTGAACTCAGTGTATATAATGAAATCAATGCTAATGTTAGAGATATTGTTACTATATCCATAGATAATATGCCAAAAATGTTTGCTGTTATAATGTATATTTCACCAATTCTTAGTATGATAATTGGATATTTTTTAGGTCTTGCTATATTTAAAATAGAGGATGCTTCTGTAGCCTTATCATTTATATTTTTGCTATTACATGCATCTATAGTGGCTATAGTTTTGAAGAAAAAAAAATATAGAGCTTTTATAGTCGAAATAAATAAGGATACAAACAATTAAATATTATATAATTATTTTTTGAAAATACTTTTTATCATAAAAAATATAAACTGTACTATAGTATATGGGTTCGCCGCTAATGATGGCGTCATAGCACATTCATAACTACATAAGCACTGTCTTCTTGCTATACATTTTTTGATAGCATGAGCCCTTTCACTTTTCATTATTTTATCAAAACGCATATCATAATCACGTAAATTACCCAGCTTTCTTGAAAGTATCTCACATGGATATACATCGCCTGTCTCTGTTATAACACTAAACACGGTGGCAGCAAAGCATTGATATGTTTTTGGTGGGTGCCCTTTTAATATTTTGTATATAGTTTCTATTTGTATACTATCTTTAAATGTTGCCATAGCATGTAGCAATTTTGATTTATAATTTTTACGGTTATCATTTAAAATATAATCAATAGCCTTATAATATTCTTCTTCATCAAATTTTTTCGCCTCTTTATCATAAGTCTCGCCCCGCGTTGCCCCGATAGAAACTGTATCCACTTTTAAATCATTTTTTAAAAATGTTATGGTCTCTTTCCACTGATGTTGATTAAATGAACTTAGAGTAAAGTTTACAGAAACATTTATATTTGGCAATGTTTTTTTCAATTGAATAAGTGCATTTATAGATTCAATAGCCTTTTGATAACTACCCTTAACCTGCCTTATATAATCATGTATAGCCTCATCGCCATCTATGGATATACAAACTACAATATTTGTTTTTTTATTTTGAGATGCAAGCCTTTCAATTGTTGATATAAGTTTATCTTTAAATATCCCATTTGTTGAAAAGTGAATAACAGAAGCACCTCTTTTAATAAATGCACTAGCAATTTCATATACATCATCTCGAATAAAAGGCTCCCCCCCTGTAAACATCAAGTACCATTGTGGGGGCATATAATCGGCTAATTTTATAAATTCTTCTGTAGTAAGCTCATCACGCTTTTCTCTTTCTGTATAAAAACACATCCTGCAATTTAAATTACATCTATTTGTAAGAAAAATTACATTAAAAATTGGACGGCGTAAAAATATATTTGAAATTATCTTTGTTATACTACTCATATTTTTATAATCATAAATTTATTTGTTCATATTTGCTTTATGCATAATGAAAGTGTTTTTCATAAGCATTGCAATTGTCATTGGACCTACACCTTTGGGAACTGGTGTTATATACGAAGCATGTTGGCATTCATCAAATTCTACATCGCCTTTAAGCTTGCCATCGCTAGTTCTATTAATACCAATGTCTAATATTACAGAGCCTTCTTTCACATAGTCCCCTTTAATAAATCCCGCAATGCCAAGAGCTGCACATAGTAGATCAGCATTCCTACAAATTTCCTTTAGATTTCTCGTTTTTGAATGTGCTATTGTAACAGTTGCATTATTTTGTAAAAGCAAATGTGCCAGAGGCTTGCCCACAATATTACTACGCCCTACAATAACAGCATGACGACCCTCAATACCAATATTATACCTATGTAATAATTCAATACAACCCTTTGGAGTACATGGCTCGACATATGAGTTGCCCGATACCAAGAGTCCAACATTTATCGGGTGAAAACAATCGACATCTTTTTTTGGAGCAATCGCAAGCAAAATATTATGTTCATTGATATGACGAGGCAAAGGCAATTGACATAAAATAGCCGTAACTGTTTTATCTTTGTTAAGCCTATCTATAACAGAAATAAGTTCTGCCTCTTTTGTATTTTCATCTAGCCTTATCGTTTCACTTAATATTCCAACTTCAAGGCAAGATTTTTCTTTTGTTCTAACATAAACCTCACTCGCCTTATCATTGCCAACAAGCACAACAACAAGCTTTGGTTTAATATCAAAAGTTGCTACTTCTATTTTTATTTCACTTTTTATTATTTCAGATACCGCCTTGCCATCAATAATATTAGCCATCTCTTCTCCGTATAAAATAAAGTTACCAAAGCATTACATATAGACAGTATTATATATTTATTTATTTTTTTTTCTACTGGGGCTTATACCTGTTTATCTACAAATGACATAATTAGATATAATTTAACTATTTTGATTTAGGATCTAATGCATCACGTAAAGTTTCACCGAGTATATTATAACCAAATACTGTATAAAATATAGCAAAACCCGGGAATAAAAACAGCCACCAATTACGTAAATTCTGTTGAGCAACATCCATTATTTGTCCCCAGCTAGCTGTTGGAGGTTGTACCCCAAATCCCAAAAAACTCAAGCCCGATTCAGCAAGTATAGCACTTGAAACACCAAAAGCTAAATATATTAATACAGGTGTAATCGCATTGGGAAGTATATGCTTAAATATAATTTTTATATGTGTTATACCGCTAATCCTTGCGGCCTCTATATATTCCATATTTTTAATTTTTAAAAATTCAGCCCTTATAAGACGGGCAACACCAGTCCAGCCAAATATACCAAGTACAAGTATAATATTCCAAACGCTAGGCTTGACAACAGACATTAATGCCAATATCAAAAAAAATGACGGGAAGCATATTATTATTTCTATAAAGCGAGATATAATCATGTCTACAACACCACCATAATATCCCGCGAGCATTCCAAAAAGTAGCCCCAAAATTAATGTTATAATTGTGGCTGAAAATCCAACCCTAAGCGATACCCATGAACCATGAATCATCCTTGAAGCGACATCACGACCAAGGTTATCTGTACCCATTAGATGATTAAGCGATGGAGATTCAAATCTATTATATATATTTATTTTTATCGGCGAATGATTAATAATTGGAAATATAGCAAAATAATTATTTTGACTCACATATTCATTCCAATTCTCTGGCTCTATCTTTGTGGCAAATATTGCAGGCAAACTTATACCGCTATTATTAATCATAATAATAGGTCTATCATTAGCGAGTATTGGAGAGAGTATTGCTATAAGAGAAAAAATTAAAATCATAATAAGAGCAGCTACACCAAGTCGGCTTTTTGTATACCTACTCCAAACAAATGATAAAAATGAGTTTTCTACTAGAATGCCATTTTTTTTTATATCTTTTTTACTATCACTTTTTTTCATAGACATTATCAGAGAAATTAAGCTCTACCTCTTTTATATATCTCTTTTTCTATAGCCTCGATAACCTTATTGCTATCTGCCTCCAATTCTATCATAGGATTTTTATATTTAGAGCCTATATCTTTGAGTTTGCCTTCATGATATTCTGTTTTAAATTCAGAAAACTTTAATCCATGTGCTGTAGAAATAACAACAACAACCTCATCTTTAGATATAACTTGTTTGTCAATAAGTTTTTTCAAACATGCGATAGCCACACCAGTATGTGGACATGTATAAAGCCCTGTTCTATCCGATAATGCACAAGCATCTGCTAATTCTTCTTCACTAGCCTCTTCAACAATACCATCAAATTCTTTAATCATAGCAACAGCTTTTTTATAGCTTACAGGGTCGCCTATTTGTATAGCACTAGCAATGGTATTCTTAGCCTTTACCGGCTCGAAATTTTCAAAACCATTTTTATATGCAAGATAAAGTGGATTAGCATTTCTAGCTTGAGCGACAACAATACGAGGGCGTTTATTTATCATACCCAATTCTTCAAGCATGAGTAAGCCTTTGCCCAAAGCACTAACATTGCCCGCATTGCCCGAAGGTATAACAATAGTATCTGGAACTTGCCAGTCAAATTGTTCAATGATTTCGATACCAACTGTTTTTTGCCCCTCAATACGTAGGCTATTCATAGAGTTGGCTAAATATATATTTTTATCTTTTGTAACATCTTGTACGATTTTCATACATCCATCAAAATCTGTATCAAGGGCAAGCACTATCGCATTATTTGCGATTGGTTGTACTAATTGTGCCGTAGATACTTTACCACGTGGGAGAAATACTATAGTTGGTATCCCCGCATAAGCACCATATGCCGCAAGAGCCGCTGAAGTATCCCCTGTTGATGCACATGCTATGGCCTTTATATCTGCACCATTTTTCATCATATTATTGACTTGAGATACCAAAACAGTCATCCCAAGGTCCTTGAAACTACCAGTATGTGTTATACCGCATTGTTTGACCCAAAGTTCTCTAATACCAAGCTCTTTTTCAAGCAGCCTCGCCCAAAAGAGATTAGAATTACCTTCAAATACACTCACAATATTTTCATTATCTATATTTGGAAGTACAAATTCTTTTTTAGACCATACACCAGAACCATAAGGATATTCTGTTGTACGCAAACGTTTATAAAAAATATCTTTCCATTCTTTGGCAGTTTTTTGCTTTAATGGGTCTATCTCATGATAAACTTCAAGTAGACCACCGCATTTTTTACAACTATATATTATCTCATCAAGTGGATATTTCTCATCACAGCCTTCTATACATTTGAAATAAGCATTGTACATTTATAAACCTTTTTATAATTATTTTTATATACCAAGTTCGTATGGAGTATTTAAGAGTTAAGTTCTTGATATAAAGCCAGCAAAAAATCTCTATTATCGGCTTGCATATAATCAATTTTGCCGCCCATTCTATTAAATGTTTTCATATAACGTAGATAATAAGCACTATCTGTTTCAGGGGGTTCGCCATTAGACCAATCCCAGCTACATTCGGCAAGATCAACAACATGTATAGAAAAATTTTCAATTTTTTCATTGTTTTGTAATGCAACATTTCTAGACATAGAAAGTGATTTTTCAAATATCATAGGTGACATTACAGCAGAGCCAATCGAAAGGTATACCCCACCCTCAAGCCTGCTAACACTTTCTGCATAATCGAGGAAATCTCTTTCAGCAGCACGCCCTATAGCACTGCCTGTATTCATTGGATGAGTATAAATAATATCATGCCCAAACATGGGATGCCCTGTAAATGGAACACCCAATCTAAACGCTTCTGCTTGAACGCTATATTTTTTGTATGGATGTGAAACAGATTTTTTGCCCGCAACAAAATTATATTCTCTAATTTTTTCAAGTAAATCAATAGCAGAGGCTGTTTTATAATAATCTTTAGTCTTTGAAAAAGAAGCAATAATATCCTCTAACTCTTTCTCGCTTGGCATATCAAAACCATCATTTAATATAAATGAGCCGATTGACTGCCCATAGCCTTTGCCTTCATAAGCACCGGCAATTATAGCAAGATTAATAAAAAAACCAGTTTCCTGCCATATACCAAATTCACCAACACTAACATTTTCTCTAACATCCTCACTAGAATGCCCTTGGAAAGCGAATTCCCAATCATGAATTATACCCGCACCATTTGTTGATAAATGCGTTACATAACCTTGTTCCATTAGAGCTATCATTACAGGTGAAAGACAATTCTTTATAGAATGTGCCCCAAAAGCAAGCATTACAGGTCTGCCATTGGCCTTTGCACTCTTTATTTCTGCCGCAACACTCTGTATTTTATCTAATTGTTCTCCGCTAAGTCTATGCGGAGTATCAGGCAAAACTTTGTCACGTTCAATATAAACCTTATCTTTTCTATTTTCTAACAATTTAAATAATATTTTCTTACGATTAAATTGATTTGATATTGCCATTTTTATCCCTAAATACAAAAATTCTGTTGAATTTAATTATACATATATAAAAGGTTTTTGTCAAAATTTGGTACAATAATAGTGTGGTGTTTTTTTATTATAAGTATAGAGTAATGATGTTGTTATATATATTTTTTTTTAATTATATAAATAAAGGGTTGTTTACAAATGGATAATAATATACTTTTCGCTTTTTTACTTACATTATTTGCAGGACTTAGTACTGGTATAGGAAGCTTGATTGCATTTCTTGCCAAAGACATGAATAAAAAGTTTTTATCTATAAGCCTTGGATTTTCAGCAGGGGTCATGATATATGTTTCTATGGTTGAAATATTTGTAAAAGCTAAGGATTCATTAATATTAGCGACAGATCCAAAGACCGGATATTGGCTTACAACAATAGCATTTTTTGTAGGAATTTTATTTATTGCGATAATAGATAAAGTCATACCAAAATCTCATAATCCACATGAGATTCAAAAATACGATGAAAATAGTAAGAATATTAAAGAAGTAGAGAGTAAACGTAAGCTACTTCAAATGGGTATGTTTACTGCTTTGGCTGTTGGTATTCATAACTTACCAGAAGGACTTGCTACTTTTATATCTGCACTTGAAGCACCAAGTATTGCAATCCCCATAGCTATTGCCATTGCAATTCATAATATACCAGAAGGTATAGCGGTGTCTGTTCCTATATATTATGCAACTGGGAGTAAGCGTAAAGCATTTGTCTATTCATTTTTATCAGGGCTTGCAGAACCTATTGGAGCAATAATTGGATTTACCATATTAAGACCATTTATCAATGATTTAACTTTTGGCCTTGTATTTGCAGGTGTTGCTGGTATTATGGTATTTATATCTGTCGATGAATTATTACCTACAGCAGAAGCATATGGCGAGCATCATCTAGCTATATATGGGCTCATTTCTGGCATGGCTATTATGGCATTAAGTTTACTATTGTTTCTATAGAGATTCAATAACTAAAATAGCTTATTATAAATATATTTCAAAATACTACTTGTATTAAAAGTATAAATATTATTAAATGTATTCATAACATATAAAAACAACTTCAAGGTGTATACAATGAATAATAGAGATGATAATCTAGCTCAGGTTTTATTTAGTGAAAGTGAAATAAAAAAACAAATAGAAGTAATAGCAAAACAAATAGAAAATGATTACAAAAATACTAAAAATACTCTATGTGTTATAGGACTACTTAAAGGTTCTTATGTTTTTATAGCAGACTTATTACGTTTAATCGATTTACCTGTAGAAGTTGATTTTATGATTGTTTCTAGCTATGGAAATGAAAAACAATCTTCTGAAGTCAAAATATTAAAAGATGCTGATTTACAATTGAGTGGACGGGATGTTTTAATCGTAGAAGATATCATTGATACAGGCTATACGCTAGAAAAAATTTGTGCTCACCTAAAAACACGTGACCCCTCATCACTAAAAATATGTACTTTATTAAACAAGCCTTCAAGGCGAGAGATTGATATAAAAATTGATTATAATTGCTTTGATATTGATGATTTATTTGTTGTAGGATATGGGATAGATTATGCTCAAAAATATCGAAATCTACCTTATATAGGCATAGTAAAATAGACAATTAAACATACCATAAATTTACTTAACTATATAAGGATAATTAAATACAACAAAATCTACAAAGCAGATTTAAGTAACAAAAAAACCTTGTATATTCTTAGGCAGGGCTTTTTATTTTGTGCAGTATAAAAAGATTAAAATTTATCCTTAAATTCTTGGATAGATTCTGTTAATTTTTCTATATCTAATATAGCTTTTGCCTCTCTAATAGAAATAAGTATATCTTCTCTTTTTCTCTTGAAATATTCAAGTAGCCTTGCCTCAAATTCTTTTATTCTGTCAATCTCTATATTGTCTAAAAAGCCCTTCGTGCCTGCAAATAATATAATAGCCTGCTCTTCCATAGGCATAGGTGTGTACTGAATTTGTTTTAATAGTTCTACCATCTTAGCCCCCCTATCTAATTGATTGATAGTTGCTTTGTCTAAACCTATACCAAGCTGTGAAAATGCCTCAAGTGAACGGTATGAAGCAAGATTAAGTCTAAGTGAGCCTGCAACTTGTTTCATAGCCTTAGTCTGAGCCTTACCGCCAACACGTGAAACAGAAATACCAACATCAATAGCTGGACGAACGCCAGACATAAAGAGTGATGATATTAAATATATTTGCCCATCAGTAATAGAAATAACATTTGTTGGGATATAGGCTGAAACCTCGCCCTCTTGTGTCTCTATAATAGGTAATGCTGTAAGTGAACCACTACCATTCTTTTCATTAAGTTTAACAGCACGTTCTAGTAGCCTTGAATGCAAGAAAAATACATCGCCAGGGAAAGCCTCTCTTCCTGGTGGTCTTCTAAGTAGAAGGGATAATTGTCTATAAGCATTAGCTTGCTTTGTAAGGTCATCATATACAATAAGAGTATGTTTTTTCTTGCTATACATAAAATATTCGGCTATAGCACATCCCGAATATGGTGCAATATATAGCATAGCAGCAGGGTCAGATGCAGAAGCCGCAACTACGATAGTATATTCAAGTGCTCCATGTTTTCTAAGTATATCAACAACAGTAGCAACAGTTGAAGCCTTTTGTCCAATGGCAACATAAACACATATTACATCTTCATCTTTTTGATTCAATATAGCATCTATTGCAATAGCCGTTTTACCCGTTCCTCTATCACCAATAATAAGCTGCCTCTGTCCTCGACCAATTGGTGTCATTGAATCTATCGCTTTTATACCTGTTTGAAGGGGCTCTTCTACAGGCTGTCTATCTGCAATACCCGGGGCTTGATGTTCTATCTCTCGAAACTCTGTTGTTTCTATATCACCTAAGGCATCTATAGGATTACCAAGAGGGTCAACCACTCGTCCTATAATACTCTCACCAACAGGGACTTGTAATATTCTATTTAGACGCTTTACTCTACCACCCTGTGTAATATCTGTATAATCTCCAAGTATAATAACACCGACTGAATCTTCTTCTAAGTTAAATGCTATCCCTATAATTCCATTTTCAAACTCTACCATTTCATTAGCCATTACATTAGGAAGCCCAACCACCCTCGCAATACCATCTCCGATTTCAACAACAGAGCCTAATTCATCACTGGTATATTGGCTCTTATAGTTTTTGATTTCTTCCTTTAGAATATCTGCTATTTGATTTGTTTTTATATTCATTTATAACACACCTTGATTTATACTTAAATATCTTATGGCTAGCAATATTATAAGTTGTTTTTAATTATTTTCAAACATAATTTTGTTAATTTATTATTAATAATTATTTCAAATAAGCCATCATGCCAAAAACTATCTCTTACAAAGATGCTATGGAATAATTGTTTGTTAGATATATTAATGTAGTCAACAAATAAAAACATTATTTTTTATTGACAATTCTATATAAATTAGGTACTATGTGACACTATATGGGGAACAGGAGTGTTTATTTAATGAAGAAAATGTACATACAGATAAATACAACTCTTTGTATTTACAAAAATATAAATCATTGATTTACTTGCCCTACATTTTAAAAATATAATATTAAAAATAATTATGTCTAAGACTTATATTCTAAGTTTATGAATTAAATTGAATTTTAGCAACCATTTTTAATTTTACTAATAGGATGATGATAATGAAAAAATGTATTTTACAAATCTTTCTTGTAGTTTCTGTAATACTTGCAAGCAATTTTACAGCACAAGCACAAACAAACGTATATGATGATAGTACAATACCGAGTAGTTGGTCTTTTGCTAATAGTGATATTAATAGATCGATAAAAGCTAATGTCACAGGCGAAACGACAATCATCACGAGTGGTGATTTTACTAATGCTATCTATGGTGGATACTCTGTAAATAGTAATTCTCTAAACATTATAGGTGGTACTTTTAAGGCTGGTGTTTATGGTGGATACTCTGTAAATAGTAATGCTATAGGTAACTTTGTAAATATTAGTGCTGGTACTGCTTTTAATAGTACTATCTATGGTGGATACTCTGTAAATGGTAATACCACAGGTAACTTTGTAAACATTACTGCGGGGAGTGGTACTTTTAATAGTACTATCTATGGTGGATATTCAGAAAATGGTAATGCCACAGGTAACTTTGTAAACATTACAACAGGTACTAGTACTATCTATGGTGGATATTAAGAAAATGGTAATGCCGAAAATAACACTGTAAACATTCATGGTGGTACTTTTAATGCTGGTAGTACTATCTATAGCGGCTACTCTGTAAATGGTAATGCCGAAAATAACACTATAAACATTAATTATGGTACTTTTAATAGTGCTATCTATGGCGGTTCATCAGATACAGGTAATGCCGAAAATAACACTATAAACATTCATGGTGGTACTTTTAATACAAACAGTAGTATCTATGGCGGTTCATCAGATAAAGGTAATGCCGAAAATAACAGTATAAACATTCATGGTGGTACTTTTAATACAAACAGTAGTATCTATGGCGGTTCATCAGATAAAGGTAATGCCGAAAATAACAGTATAAACATTCATGGTGGTACTTTTAATGCTGGTAGTACTATCGCTGGAGGGCATTCAACAACAATAACTAATAGCCTACATAATAACACAGTCATACTAAATAGTACTTCAATCTTAGATTTGGGCAATGTTCTTCTAACGGGGGGGCAGCATGATACTGCTAATACTAGTGCTGATATTCGCCGTACGGGTAATCGTTTAGTCATAAAAAATAAAGCTACGGTTGGTGATGTAAGAAATTTTGAATATTATGACTTTTATATGAATAACTCTACTGATGATGCGCTTCTAACAGGCACAGCTAGAAAAACTATTGATCTTGGTAATGATGCACATTTTTTTATTGATATAGCTAACACTAGAGAAATTATTGAAATTGGTAGTTTTATAAAACTAATTAGTAATATTGATATTGATAATGCCAATGCCGGAGATCAAGGATTAGTTACTGGTACTGTAGGCTCATCTTATGCCATACAAGGTGTGTCATTTATTCACAATCTCATGGAATATTATGATGCCACTGCAGATATTTTTGGCATGAGAGTAACCTCAACTGAAGCAAGCCCTCTATCTGTAGCTTTTCTAGAAACAAGACTAGCATCTTTTGCTTTTATGAATCAAGCAAGTGATTTATTAATTGGAGAAGGTATAATTAGTGCCATGGATGCAACTGCTGTTTCTCCATTACAATGGACAGTTTTCGGTTTAATATCAGGTGTTTATTCTGGTTATGACACAGATCTTGATAATATTGTCGGGCGTACAACTTTTGCTGGTCCAACACTCATAGTGGGATTTGCAAAAGCAATACCGATTAAAACTGAAGAGCTATTATTAGGTATGTTTTTTGAAACAGGCTTTGGATTTATAAACTCTCAAATCGACACAATTTTTGGTGTTGTTGACACAATTGGTACTGCAAATTATTATGGAATAGGTGGTCTTTATAGATATGCCCTAAATAGTGGTTTTTATAGTGAACAATTTTTCCGTGTAGGCTTATTAGATAATAATATGAGTTCTCTAAGTGCAATTTATGGTATTGAACATGGTTCTCTATCAACATATTTTGGTGCAGGCATAAATCTTGGTTATGAGTTATATTTATTTGATTCTC
Source organism: uncultured Spirochaetia bacterium (assembly GCA_947040495.1). Taxonomy (GTDB): domain Bacteria; phylum Spirochaetota; class Brachyspiria; order Brachyspirales; family Brachyspiraceae; genus CAMRBQ01. The sequence goes on along the minus strand of CAMRBQ010000032.1, from coordinate 509 downwards.
GTGACATGCTTGACATTTACACTCGCTACACATGGGGACATTTAATAAAAAAAGAGACGAAGGTTGATGGACAAGATTATAATTTTAACTCTATAAACTCACATCAAGTATCAGTTGGTTTAAGGTATAACTTTATAAAAGACAGTATGTTTTCACCATATTTAGGTATTAGAGGAAGATATGAATTTAATGCAGAATCAGTTGCAAAAATTCAAGGAAAATATGAAACAGAATCACCAAGTCTTGTAGGCTTCACTGGTCTTGGAGAAATTGGAGTACGCATAACTCCGAGCGAAACAATACCGCTTACAATGGCTCTAGACCTTGGTGGTCATATTGGAGAAATCGATGGATTTAATGCATCTTTTGATATTGAATATCTTTTTGGAAAAAGCAAAGTAAAAAATACACAAATAGAAAATATAGATTACGAAAAAGTACAAGCAAAAAATACAGAGCCTGTTATTGAAGAGCCTGTTATTGAAGAGCCTGTTATTGAAGAGCCTGTT
>CAMRBQ010000031.1 GCA_947040495.1 uncultured Spirochaetia bacterium | reverse complement strand
GATTAATTCGCAAAGTATAAACTCACTCATGCAAAGGATGCATCAGGGTAATGAAAACCTAGCATCGAGGACAGAAAATCAATCTTCATCATTAGAAGAGGTTGCTAGTTCTATAGAAGAAATGAGTGCTGCTATTAAACAAACAAGTGAGAATGCAAAGACTGCTGAAGAAGATAGTATCAAAGTAAAGGCTGTGGCTCATTCGGGTGTACAGATAGTAAAAGAGACTATTATAAATATGCAAGATATCTATGAAGCCAGTAAAAAAATATCAGATATTACAACTGTTATAGAAAATATAGCATTTCAAACTAATATTTTGGCTTTAAATGCTGCTGTCGAGGCTGCTCGTGCGGGAGAACAAGGGCGAGGCTTTGCTGTTGTTGCTAGTGAGGTTCGTAACTTGGCTATAAATTCTTCCAACTCTGCAAAGGATATAACTAATCTTATAAATGATGCTGTATCAAAAATAGAATATGGGCGTGAGGCATCTGAAAAATCTGGCGTACTACTAGAAGAAACAGAAACTATTGTCAATAAGGTTGCCGATTTCTTAAGTGATATTTCTATTTCAATAATAGAGCAAAGTAAAGGTATCGAACAAATTAATGAGGCAGTAATAAACTTAAATGATATCACACAGGAAAATGTTGTCCTTGTTAATGATTCTGCTGAAGTAGGTAAAAATATATTTGAAGGCACTAATAATCTATTAAATGGTGTGCTATACTTCAAGTTTGAAGATAATGATGAGGCAGATAAGTAAATTTTCTAAATTAGTAGATAAAATAATCTATATAGTTAATTTATCTATGATTTTATTTAATAAATATGGTTGAAGTAGTAAGAATATACTATAGATATTTGATTGCTTTTATGTTAACATTTCATACATCATTGTAATAATGAGATATAAAATATTAAAGTTTAATTGGGATAATATAATGAAATCACAGATGACTTATACCGCAAATTATGTTCCAGATAAAGTTTTATCTAATAAGGATTTTGAGGAATTTTTAGATACAAGTAATGAGTGGATAGTAAGTCGCACAGGGATAGAAGAAAGGCGTATTGCAGGTGATGAAGAAAATAATTTTACTTTGTCTATGAATGCTATAAGCAATTTGAAAGAGAAAGGTGCTGACCTGTCAAGTGTAGATGCTATATTAGTGACGACTACAACAAAAAATAATTTATTTCCTTCAACAGCTTCTCTCATACAGAATGCTTTAGGGCTAATAAAATGTACAGCCTTTGATATTTCAGCGGCTTGTTCAGGATATATTTTTGGTGTTAATACAGCAAGTTCTATGGTTGAAAGTGGGCTTTATAAACATGTTCTTGTTGTTGCGACTGAAAAAATGTCAATAGATGTCGATTGGGAAGATAGAGGTTCAGCTATACTTTTTGGGGATGCTTCAAGTGTTGTTTTAATTGAGGCAAATGATCAAGATGATTCTGGTATCATAGAAACTGATATGGGTGTCGACCCTAGAAATGATCTTTTAATTATCAAATCTAGCGGAGGGGCATGTCCTATAACAGAAGAAATAATGGATAAAAAAGAGCATAAGATACATATGGAAGGTACTGAGGTATTTAAGCTTGCTGTTACGATGTTTAAGCAATCTATATTGTGTGCTATGGAAAAGGCCTCCCTAAAATTAGAAGATATAAAACTTATGATTCCACATCAGGCTAATATGCGTATTATTAAATCTCTTGCTAAGGAGTTAGGCGTATCATTAGATAAGTTTCATTTTATTATACAAAAATACGGTAATACTTCGGCATCAAGTATTGGGCTTGCTCTAACTGAGGCTATCGAAGAAGGGCGTGTCAAAAAAGGCGATTATGTTTTAATGACAGCATTTGGAGCGGGGCTTACTTGGGGTACTACTATAATGAAGTGGTAGTAGTTTCTTGATGTTATTAGAATATAACAAAGCCTCGGCCTATATTTTTATATAATTGCTTTGCCTGCTCTTCTACCGTAGATTTTATAATCCCATATTCTTTTATTTATATCTATTGTATTTGATTTTGACGATATATTTACAGTTATCAATGTAAGATAACTGATATTAATCATTATCTATTGCACCAATACTAATACTACTTTTATTTATGAGTTAATTTTCTGTTATAAAATCCATAAGTGGCTTTTTATAATCATCGCTTGACGACTGTAGTATTAGTCTTTTGAAAGTATTTTGACCAACTTTATAGGGTCTGATATTGTAAGTACTGAAAGTATCATAATTAGTATTTGATCTATATAATATTCTTTTAGTAAATATTATAAAAGTTTCATACATGTAATAACCAAGTGGATATCTTTTCGTATAGCCTTTTGATATTTTGCTTACTAAAATCATGCTAGATATTGTAAGCAATGCAGATATTAGATTGAAAGAGCCATCGAGTAATATTGCATATGAAGATGTATATATAGCCATACTAATTCCATAGACTGCCATTAAAGATGCACCGACTATAGAAGAGCCTATTCCAAGTTTATATTTTTGCTCACTTATTTTATCCCCTTAAAATATTTATGAATATATCGATAGAGAGTATATAACTATTATAAAACATAATTGCCTTTAAATCTATTAAGTTATTAATATTCTTGTTATAAGATTTAGTACATAACACGCCTAAAATAAAGTCCATGAGGCGGTGCTGTTACAAGGGCCTTGGTTCTATCTTTTGCCTCAAGTATATCGGTCATAGTGCTATATTCTTCTTTTTTGCGTTCAAGTTCTAACAAAGTACCTACTATTATCCTAACCATATTATGTAGAAATGCATTGCCTTTTATTATGATGTAAATTAGATTGCCCTTTCTTATAGAGTAGGCTTTTTCTATACATCTATACTTATGTTCATTCTCATCTTCGGCAGAACAAAATGATGTGAAGTCATGTTCACCTAATAGAAGCTTTGCATATTCATTTATTGTGTCGGTGTTGATTATATGCTTGCGATAAAAAAAAGTATACTTACTATAGAAGGGAATGGATACATCAGAATTATCAATAACATAAATATACTCACGCCATTTTGCAGAAAACCTTGCATGAAAAGAGCCGTCCATTACTTCAGATTTTATAATTCTTATATTACGTGGCAAATAATAATTGAGGGCATAATGTAGCCTTTCTATAGGCATTTTTAGCATGGGTAAATTGAAACTAGCAACTTGTCCTAATGCATGTACGCCCGCATCTGTACGTCCTGCACCATATATACGTATATGATTGCCATATATTTTTTGTATAGCATATTCTATTTTGCCTTGAACTGTATCTATATTAGGTTGTATTTGCCAGCCTGCATAGTCTTGTCCGTCATATTGAATTGTTATTTTTATATTTAGCATATTTACTTTGTCTGTCATTACTTTTTTATTTTAATATTATTTTTAGTATAGCATAATTTATTTGTATTTGAAATATCAATATTTAAGTTTTTACTTACTATTATTTTTAATGCATAATTATAATTGTCTAGTAAATCAATTATTTGTAATAACTGTACTATAGGTCTTTATAATAAATAAAAAATATCGTATAATATTAGTGAAATATTTTATATATTTGTCAATATTAATAAAAATTAAATAAAAAAATTGGAGTGGGATATTATGGCAGTTATGGATGTTGTTTTTAAGATTATATTTGGAAGTAAATCTCAACATGATGAGAAACAACTTGTACCAATAGTTGCAAAAACAAATAGCTTTGAAGAATCTATAAAAGCATTAAATGATGATGACCTTAGAAAAAAAACTCCCGAGTTTAAACAAAGGATAAAAGATGCATTAGGTTGTCATCCAAAAGATTTGGATTTATCTAAGGATGAGAATAAAAAAATACTCAATGATATTCTTGATAATTTATTACCTGAAGCATTTTCTGTAGTTCGTGAGGCGAGTATCCGTACAACGGGTATGAGGCATTTTGATGTGCAGATAATGGGTGCGACTGTACTTCATCAGGGGCGTATTGCTGAAATGAAAACAGGGGAGGGTAAAACACTTGTTGCAACCCTTTCTGTATATTTGAATGCGATAACAGAGCTTGGTGTGCATGTTGTAACAGTTAATGATTATCTTGCAAAGCGTGATGCCGAATGGATGACACCTATATATTCTATGCTTGGTGTAAGTGTTGGCATATTAGATAATACAAAAGCACATTCACAAGAACGTAGGGACGTTTATAATTGTGATATTGTCTATGGTACAAATAATGAATTTGGTTTTGATTACCTTAGAGATAATATGGTTGTACGCAAAGAAGATAAAGTACAAAGGGGATTTTATTATGCTATAGTTGATGAGGTTGATAGTATTTTAATAGATGAAGCCCGTACACCACTTATTATATCTGGACCTGCCGAAAGAAATGTAGAGATGTACTACAATATAGATAAAATCATCCCAATGCTAAAAGTTGCAGAAGTTGATGAAAAACTTCGTGAGATAGCGGGTACAGGAGATTATGTTCTCGACGAAAAAAATAAAAATGTATATTTGACAGAAGAGGGTGTGCAAAAAGTAGAAGAATTATTAAAAATTGATAATTTATATGGCGGCTCGGGTACAGATGTTATTCATCATGTAAATCAAGGTTTGAAAGCACATAAAGTCTTTAAGTTAGATGTTGATTATATGATACGTGATGGTGAAATACTTATTGTCGATGAGTTTACAGGTCGTACATTAGAAGGGCGTAGATATAGTGATGGGCTACATCAGGCGATTGAGGCGAAAGAGCGTGTTTCAATACAAAATGAATCTCAAACATATGCTACTATTACATTTCAGAACTTTTTCAGAATGTATCCAAAATTATCGGGTATGACAGGTACTGCAGAAACAGAGGCAGAAGAATTTAAAAAAATATATAAATTAGATGTTGCAGTAATTCCGACAAATACTATTATAAATAGGCAGGACTTACCAGATAAAATATTTAGAACAAGTAAAGCTAAATTTAATGGGCTTGCTACCTATGTTAAAGATTTGCAAGATGCTGGTAAACCTGTACTTGTTGGAACTGTATCTGTTGAGATGAATGAAGAGCTTTCTAAGGTGTTTAAAAAATATAAAATAAATCATGAAATTCTTAATGCCAAAAACCATGGGCGTGAAGCAAAAATTATTGGAAGTGCAGGAGAGCCTGGCTCTGTAACATTGGCTACAAATATGGCAGGGCGTGGTACGGATATTGTACTTGGTGGTAATGCTATCGAAAAATCGCTTACAGAGATAGACCATATACTCACTGTATTTAGGGATAAGCTATTCAAAGAAAGAGACCCGCATAAAAAAGAGGAACATAGAAAAAAAGTTAATGACATAGAACTACATAAAGAGGCTTTTGTGCGTTTGGTTATATCTGGCAAAGTTAATGAAGCGAGACTCATGGCGACTAATGCCTCTATAGCTGAACTTACTGAAAAGATAGATATTATAACTAAAATTGCTGAAAAATCTCTCAATGACAAAGAGAAAGTACTTGCATTGGGTGGTCTTCATGTTATCGGTAGTGAACGTCATGAATCAAGGCGTATTGATAATCAGTTGCGTGGTCGTAGTGGTAGGCAGGGCGACCCTGGTCTTAGTGTGTTTTTCCTTTCGCTAGAGGATGATTTGCTTCGTTTATTTGGTGGCGAGAAGGTTGGTAAAATGATGCTTGCGATGGGTATGGGAGAAGAAGAAGAGCTCGCTCATAATTGGCTTAATAAATCTATTGAAGGTGCACAGCGTAAAGTAGAGGGGCGTAATTTTGATGTACGTAAACATCTTCTCGAATATGATGATGTTATGAATAAGCAGCGTTTGTCTATATATTCAGAGAGAAATTATGTGCTTTTTTCTGATACAATTGTAGAGCGTATAAAAGAATTAATAAATGATGTTGTTCAAAATATGCTTGAGTCTTTATGTCCTCCAAAAAGTAGTAGTAAGTGGAAGGCTATCGATGTTATGCAATGGCTTAATAGTTATTTGATTGAAGTTAAAGAAACTGATATACAAAATGCTATGGATGGTGGCTTTGATAATCTTGTGACTTATGTTAATAAGATACTACTTTCATATTATGATTATAAATCAAAACTTATTGATGAAAAAATATTCCATGCTGTAGAAAAAAATGTATTTTTAAATATCATGGATAATAAATGGAAGGAACATCTTTATACTATGGATAGTCTTCGTGAGGGCATTGGGCTTCGTGGTTATGCTGAAAAAAATCCACTTACAGAATATAAACTTGAGGGATATAAAATATTTCAGGCTATGGTTGAATCGATGTATCAAGATATTGTTAGTATGATACTCCGTGTTCAAATAAAAATGACTGCCCCGCCACCTATTGAAAGGCGTGAAGAGGATAGTACATTTGCAGGCGCGATAGAAGAAAAAAAAGATAGTAATGCATTCTCCGATAAAAATCATAAAAGTAGCAGCAACCCAAGTTTTCAGAGAAGTGTAAAGATGGGTAATAAGGTCGGTAGAAATGATGCTTGCCCATGTGGTAGTGGCAAAAAATATAAAAAATGTCATGGTAAAGATTTGTAATTTTTTATGCTAGAAAGATTTTTAATTATAAATTCTACTTATAATGAGAATATATAAAAAACATAGGCGTATTTAGTATATTGTTATGTTTTAATTTATAGTTTACTATTGATATTAGTAGTTATTAAATATACCTTGACATAAGCTATGTTCTTTTGTATAGTAAGGTTACTGTAATTTTTATATAGTTATGAATTACTCTTGTAGACATATTTAATTAAGGTGGAATTCTTTCATGAAAAAGACATTTATTGTGATTTCATTATTTTCTTTTATATTTTTGTTTTCAAATAATGCCTCTTATGCATTTGAAAGTGGACCTGTTTTAAATATAGTTGCTGAAATTGGGGGCTCTTCTACAATGCCAAGTATAGGTTATGACGATTTGAAAATGCTTGGTGCTAATAAAATGGAAGGGATGACAGGCTTTATTGCTAATGGTATGGCTGAGATAGGCTATATCTTTGGTGTAAAGCAATTTATGGGCTTTGATGATAATGATAAGTTTAGTGGCATAGGTCTTTTTGGGCATATCGGGGTTGGTGACGGTTATGCAGGGCAGATTTCAGGCTCTTTTGTGGAAGGAGAGCAGGTAGATGTATTTTTTAATGTGTATTATTCACCTGTTATATCTGCTGGTCTTACTATAAAATCTTATTTCTTTAAAAATAGATTAGCAGTTGGGTTGTCTGCAGGTGTCAAGGTTGTTGCAGATACGCAACCCGCTTATGAAATGTATTCTAGCCATCCAAATATATTTCCGCCTACAGTTGGAACTATTATTGTAGAGGATTGGATGGTAAAAGAAATGAATCCAATCATGGTGAATCTAAAAATGCTCATTGACTATAACATCCCATTATTAAATACATTAGAGGTTATACTAGGCGGCTATTTTGGATTTAATATATATAAACCTAAATATATAACTATGCCAGGCAAACTTCTAGATTCTGCTATTGGTCAGGGTTTTGACCCTAAAGAGCCTGTAGAATCATATTATATAAACTCACTGGAATATGGACTTAGAGTAGGGCTTGGGATGAAATTATAATTTTTTATTAACAGATAGCCAATATCGTAGTGGAGGTAACTTTATTTATGAGATACAAATTTTATTTATTATATATTTTATTACCACTATTCTTATTATCATGTGGCTCTAAGATGCCCTTTGACCCTAGGGCATATAATGGTTCTATTATTGATAATACTGCTCCAGAGGTAGAGCCTGAGATACCTCAAGTAGATAAAGATAATGATCCATTCCTTTTTCCTGAGAACAACAATCCAGATGCTGGTGGATTTAATGCGAGTAAATTTAATGAATGGACTTTATATACATACTTTGATGGTAAAAATGTGGCTCGACATGAATTTCGTAATGATAAAAATTGGACGCCGGGTGATGTTTCCAAAGGGGAGTATAAATTGTCGGGGCAGTCTACCTATACTGAAGTTGTGAACCCCCCTGTTAACAAAATTAATGATGTAACTTATTATATGTATAAGGGCAAAAATGACCATTTTCTCCCTGATAGCGATTATAATACCAAGCCTATTCATGATGTTGTTCGTATGGAGCGTTTTGTATTTTTTAGATTTACAGGTTCTCCTTTGGCAGGAGATGCTCTTGACAACCGTTTGATGGCAATTGATACTATGACTAAACTCATATTTGCTTATTCAAAGCCGACAGAATTTAAAGACGTTCTAGGTCAGAAAGTGCCTACAAAATGGGAATCAGTAGATACTGCTACAAAAGTTTCTGGTGTAAGCTATCCGTTTTATGAGTATGACCCCATAGGTGTGGTTTCTCCTAATGGAACTGTTGAACTTTTTCCTCAATATGTTAAAGATACAGAAAACGGATATTATGACCCTAGAATAGGAGACCCTAGTAGAGATGTGGCAACATATGGTAAGCCTGGGCGTTCACCATATTATGTAGTTGCGATTGAAGGAGATCCATTCTTGTACTCAGTAAGTTCAAAAAAATTCTCATATAGAAAAAATGAGTATGCTGTTTCAGATATGTTTTATGAATACATTTTTGCAGATGATGGTAAAACTATAACTTCAACTGAAATAAAATGGAATAATAATCCTGAGGTAAATACTTATACCCATAAAAGTACAACTAATCCTAAATTAGCAGTTTATGTAGATTCTAGTGGTAGAGAGATAGAGTTTAGCCTACATAATAATAATTTAGAATTACAAGAGGCTGGCCGAATAGTAGGGTTGTCTGGTTTTAAAGATATTGGGCCATTATTTGCAGATAGAGTAAAAGGATTGACATTTATATTTGGCAAAAAAAAGATGATATTTTCTGATGATGGTAAAACTATGACTGCTAGTGGTTATAGCTGGCAGTTGCTTTATGGTGGTAAACGAAATGGAATTTGGAAAATAACTTCTACTGATATAAATGATAAAGTTATTTATAAGAAAACCTCAGGTGCAAATTCAGGTAGTTTTGTTGGATTTAAGATTGAAGGTGATAATAAATCTGATATAGTAAAGTGGACGGATAATTCTTTTGTCAAAGAAACAGACATAAAATTAAATATTTCTGTATTTAGTGACTCTCATAGTGTGGTAAAATAATTATTTAATTCTATAAAGATTAAATATCGTATTATAGAGATAATAAAATCTTAATATCCCAAACTTATGTGGTGGTTTTTTTGCTTTAAAAATGAAAAAAAATATGGTATACTACATTTATGTTAATATTTTATCTATAAAGATAATTATATCTATAGGTGATTAGGAAAAAATATGTTAGATGCGAATACGAAGAGAGAACTATCCATTGCATTTTCGATTGAAGAAAAAAAAATTGATAATATTGTAGATAGTGTTTTTAATAATATTTCTAAGATGCTTCTTGTGGGGAAATCTTTTTATATAAAAGACATCGGTACTATATTTGTAGAAGATTTGTCTGAAATAAAAAGCCTTGATATACCTGCTAAAAGTAAGCGTGTAGTATTTTATTCTGAAGAAGAGAAAGCGTATTACTCTTCACAGGCACTCGCTTTAAATGTTGCCTTAGAATGCAATGAAGATGAGGCAAGTATAAGAGAAATATTAATAAATATATTTTCTAATATTAGAAAGTCATTAGACACAGAAAAAAAATGTATTATTAAAAATTTTGGTAGTTTCCACATTAATAATTATATAACATTTTTCCCAAGCTTTTATTTAGAGTATTTGATCAATCCATATTTTAATTTAGTAGATGATGATAATGATAATACTTCTGATATAGTTGAAGAATCTATCAAAGATTTAGAAAATCAAGAAAAACAAAGTGATGGTATAAAAAATCTTGATGATAGTGATATAGTAGAAGAAATTGTAGAAGCCGAAGATACGGTTGTCAAAAAATTAGAAAAATATAATAGTTATATAGACCAATTAAAAATAAAAGAACCAAAAATAAATATTAAACAGAATAGACAGTCATACAAAAATGTTGTTATAAAGCAAAAAAAATCATCCACCGTACAAATGATAGTGCTTTTTATTGTAAGTATTATATTTATTTTATCCGTGGTTTTTGTCTTATTCTATAATAATGTAATAGAAGCACCCATCAATACATTTAATGATATTGTAAAAACATTTGAGAATACAGACTCTCAAAAAACACAAGAAGATTCAATGCATGATATGGCAAAGTTTTATTTTGTTAAGAAAAAATCTGAAGAAAAAAAATATAAAATAGATAAAGATACATTTTATTGGCGAGTGTCAAAAGATGTATATGGTTCTACTATTTATTGGCCTTTGATATATGCCTTAAATGTAGATGATTATAATGATCCACTTTTGATAAAAAAGGATTCCACATTAAATATAGCTCAAATAAAAGAGAATAAAATATTTTCCTCATTAGGATATATTGATAGTGATTTATCACAAACGCTTTCAGATTTATATTTTTCGCTATACCATGTTTTTATAGATAGGGATGAGCTGTCGATGGCAAAACTTATGATTATAATATCTGCAAAGCTTGACAGAGATACCTTAGAAGAAAGAAAACATGAAATACCTACAGAAATATATGATACTATATCTGCTAATGTAGATAACCCAAGAAAATAGCAGAATATAATAATTTGGAAATAATAAAATGAATGTAGTATCGATAGAATCTATGCAAAATATCGATAAAAAAAGTATAGAGCAATATGGTATTACCTCTATAATGCTTATGGAATATGCTGGCAAAAATATTTTTCTAAAGCTAATAAAACATCAAAAGTGTAAATTATATAATAAGCCATTAAATATTTTTTGTGGTGTTGGCGGCAACGGGGGCGATGGTCTTGTTGTTGCAAGGTATGCTATAGAAAGAAGTATAAAAACAAATATCTATTGTATTGGTGATATAATAAAATCGCATAAAGATTTTTTGATAAACTATAATATATTACTAAGTATGAATGTAGATATAATATTTATAGATGAAAGTAATATCGAAAATATATTAAATAATATCGAAGAAGATTCTATCGTATTAGATGCGATATTTGGAACAGGGATCAATAAAATATTAGAGGGCATGGCAAAAAAAGTTGTAGAGGCATTAAATAGATTAAAAGTATTTAGGGTCGCCATCGATATACCAACTGCATTAGCCACTCTTTTAGAAGATGAACATGCTATATGTTTTAAAGCAGATTACACTTATACCGTGGGCTTGCCAAAGGATATATTTTTTAAATATCCATTATCTAAATATATCGGAAAATTGCTTGTAGTAAATACACTATTTCCAAAAAAACTTTTAGAAGAAAAAACTAATATAAAATTGATATCAAAACCGCTATTGAAAAATATAAAGACAGATGAAAATCCATTTAATAGTAAACGTGAACAAGGCATGCTTTCGATAGTTGCTGGTAGCGAAAATTATCTAGGGGCAGCATTGCTTGCATCGCTTGTGTCTTATAGATTATCGCTTGGTTATATAAGGCTATATGTGGTGGGCTCTATTTTTGATAGAATATCACTTTCTCTTTTATCAAAAGCACCTGAAATAGTTGTCATACCTGTGGGTGATAAAAATACAAAATATTTTGGCATAGAGAATCTTGGTATAATTAAAGATATAAATAAAAGTAGTGCTTGTGTTTTTGGATGTGGCATTGGTCAAGAAAGCCAAACGCATTATTTTGCAAATCAATTTGTAAATCAAATTAATATACCAACAGTAATTGATGCCGATGCTTTATATTTACTTGATAGGGATAATATAAAATCACTTAATAAAAATTTTATTCTAACACCACATATATATGAGTATTCAAAAATCACAAATGAAAATGCTCGCGATATATTAAAAGAGCCCTATGCTTCATTGGCTAATTTTAAAAAAATGTCCAATGCCTCTATTATACTTAAAGATGCAATATCATTTGCTATGGTCGATGATGATATATATATAAATTATAATCCTACATATGGAATGGGCAAAGCTGGCATGGGTGATATGTTTGCTGGCATAATTGCTTCGATGCTTGCCAAGGGTTTTGATATATCTAGTAGCATTATACTTTCTTTTTATATACAAAAATTCGCCTACAGTCATAGTAGTGATATCGCAAAAACAAATCAGCCTATGGACATTATAAAATATGTTACATTTTCCTATAATAAAATAATAAAAATAATAAAAGGTTTATAACAATATGCCACCAGAAATAATTGACCCAAATGATAGAAAATTAAAATTCCACAATGATACAACTGATAGAAAAAGAACATTTAGACCAAGGCAACGTATACATACAATATTTGCGACAAAGCCATTTATGATAGGATATGGTATTTTTTTGACGGCTAGTGTGCTTTTTATTTATACTTTGCAGAATGGCGGTATAGATAATGTTTTTGTATTATCTAGATTTTTTGGTATAGGTATAAAAATAGAGGCTATTATAACAGATTCTCCTAATGAAAATAAAGAATATGTTTTTATTCTTATTGAAAATATTAGATATAAAAGTAAAAAAATCACAAATCTTGAAAGTAAAATTACTCTCTACAATAAAGATAAAGTTATTGATTCTAAATCAGTGTTTTATGAAAATATAGAATTTGAAAATGATGGCACTATAAAAATGGCAGTAGAGTTTGATAGCGAAAATATAAAAAAATCAAATCGATATATAATAGAAACGAAGATAGATGATAAAACTATAACTAATAAAAAAGAAATATAAAGTACGGGTTACGCTTAAGTAGGGCATTGTAAAGATTATCTAATGTTTAACTATGTTTGTGTTTTAGCATGCATTGATTCTACCTACTTGAGCGGCGGCTAGCCTTGACAGTAAAATAAAAAGATGTATACTAGTGCAGCCTCTTGGACAGAAGTCTCGCAGCAAGATACGGTAAATCCGCCAGGATCGGAAGATAGCAACGGTAAGTCGTGGGTCTTGGGTGCCGAGATACTTTTGTCTTAGGGGTGTTTTTATTTCCCTTAGTAGCCATAGCTTAATTTCTAATACAAATCTTCATAATAAATATAAATGACTAAAGTTGATATAATCATAGTCGATATTTCTATATAGTATGCTAATTTAAGATAGGAAGTCGCCCTGATGAAATTAAAAACTTTTGTACTTGTAGTTGTTTTAATATCTACATTTGTATTGTTCATAGATGCAAAATCACTTTGGGTAGATAGTGCGGAACTGTTTTTGGATCGAAAGCCTATGAAAGAAGGTGATCCTATAACAATATTATTTAATAATAATACGATAGTAAAATATAAAGCACAATCGGAAGGTAGTGGCAATTCGAGTTTAACTCCGCCCAAATCTACATCGCCTGCTATGAGTTTTTTGCCAGATATAGATTTTTCTTCTGAGCATAGCTATACAAAAAATGTAGACACTTCTTCTGATGGTACAATTGAAGGCTCTATTACAGCCCAAGTATTATCTGTTACAAATAATAATTTACTTATTGGCGGGCAGCATACAATTATTGTAAATGGCGAGAGCGAAAATATTTCTATTACAGCATTGGCATCACCAAAAAGAATAAAAAAAGGCTCTCTAATATATTCTACCGACCTCATAAATCCTGTCATCGTATATAGAGGACTTACTGTATCACGTGGTACAAACTATACAGAAGAAAATGTAACGATAGGAACAAATGAAACAGGTGCTGCAACTCTTGAGTTTACTGAAGAAGAAAAAAATAAAATCATTATGGACTATCTAAATAAATCATTAGAATCGTTATTTAGTTATTAGATTATAAAATAATATTATAGTTTGTATATTTTTTAGTTTGCTATAAAATAACAAATATAAATTATTTTAATTATGCAAGAGAACAAAACATTTACTATAAAAAACCGCAATATTTTTTGTGCCGATAATATTGATATACTTAAAAATATAGAAAGTAATTTTGTAGATTTAATATATCTTGACCCACCTTTCAATAAAAATAAAACGTTCCATGCAAAAGAGGGTAGTGCTTCTGACGGGCTATATTTTAATGATAGTTGGAATATCAAATTAGATAAAAATTCTTTTAATATTATCAACAAAGAACATGCTGATATTAATAATTTTTTGAAATTTGTAGAAAATATTTATGATAACAAGGCATCAAATTATCTCTATTATATGTCTATAAGGCTTATTGAACTACATAGAGTTCTTAAACCAAATGGCTCTATATATTTGCATTGTGATAATACTATGAGCCATTATCTAAAGATTTTGATGGATATAATATTTGGTACTAGTAATTTTAGAAATGAAATAATATGGCATTATGCACATGGTGGTCGTGGGAAAAAAAACTTCGCCAAAAAACATGATATAATATTTTGGTATAGTAAAGATAAAAATAATTATATATTTAATTATGATGATATACTCGTTCCATTTGAAAGCAAAATGACTGAATGGAGCTATACGAAAGGCTCATATGCGGGGAAGGTTATGCCAAAAGGAAAAGTCCCTGAAGATGTTTGGAAAATTATTTTTAATACTATGTCAAAAGAGCATATCGGTTATCCTACACAAAAACCAACTTCATTACTCGAACGTATTATAAAGGCTTCTTCTAATGAAAATGATATTATTCTTGACCCATTTTGTGGCTCGGGTACATCAATAATAGTTGCTGAAAAATTAAAGCGAAGATGGATAGGGATTGATTTATCTAGCAAAGTTTATGATTTAATTACTGATAGATTTATAAAGGAATATGATGAAAATGCTTCTGATTCTATAATAAATGATATATTTTACTCTAATTTGCCTTAATTTGTTATGAAAATTGACTTTTAGCATGATTTATGGTATCATACAGGACTTCATTAATAAGGGTCATATATACTCATGAAAAGTGTCATACTCGCTGCTGGAATGTCGACAAGGATGTCTCCACTAAATTTAGAAATACATAAGGCTTTACTTCCTATTAAGGGCGAGCCTATTATCGAAAAAATGATTAAATATTTGCATAGCCATAATGTAGTGGATATAACAATAGTTGTTGGTTATATGGCAGATAGTTTTCAATATTTAAAAGAAAAGTACAATGTTGAACTAAGACTTTCAGATAAATATAAAACACATAATAATTATACATCGATACAGTTAGTGCTAGATAAACTTAATGATTGTTTAATCTTAGAGGCAGATTTATATATAATAGATGATTTTATTCCGCGTATTGATAAATCAAAAAGTCAGTATTTCTCTCAAGAGATTACATATGGGCTAGAATGGGAGCTTGTTCTTGATGATAATGATAAGATTGTTGGAATTAAATCTGATAGAACATCAGGTTGGGGGCTTATAGGTATTTCATATTGGAAAGGGGATATGGCAGAAGCCTTAGAACAAGAATTAACAAAATGCTCTCCAAATCAATATTGGGATGATGCTGTATGGAATCTACTTGGTAAATATGATGTTTATGCGAATAAATGTCAAAATCAAATTGTGCAAGAACTAGACAAGATAGAAGATATTGTTCATTATAATCTTATGAGCCATGATGAGATAATGGCACTATGTTTAAAAAGCGATCAGTTTAAAAAAATAGATGATGATACATATATTTTGGGTGATAAAAAACTGATATTTAGAGATGATAAAATTATAATAGAATAATATAAGCCAATTATAAGGGGTGAAATAAATAAAATGGGATTTATAAAAGATTTATCAACGTATACAACAACAATACTTTTTTGGTTATCAATAATAGGGACTGTTTTTTTATTTGTGCATCCAAAAATATCTAATTATGTTGTTCCTGGCAAGAAGACTTTTTCTTTTCTGCAAGCTTCGACTTTGATGTTTACAGGGCTATATTCTTCATCTATTCTTTATTGGTCATTTTTTGAAAATATTTTATTTAAAGATGATGTCAATTTTATAGCGTTATTTCCAGACAAAGTTGGCAATCCATATTTCTTGACAAGCATGACATTATATAATTGGGGTTTACCTTTATTTTGTAATATATTCATGGGTACTATTGTATGTTTATTTATCGCTAAATTCGGTAATAAGTATATTGCCCCAAAATATAAATACCTTTTGATAATTGTATATGCTTTTCTTGCTATATTTTCTACAACTAGAATTATGGCTTCCCTTGCATCTTATATATTACCTGTGAAATTTCTTTTAAATTATTTCTCAGGTATTAATAGCGGTTTGCTTATAGTTATGCTTTTAATAGTGACTATTTTATGGAGTGCATTGGGTGGGCTTAAGCATATTCAAAAACTTGCCAATGTTTGTGCTATAATTGTTGGTCTATTCACAGTAATATTTGCATTTAAACTATTTTTATTACATAATGGTGCTGATTATATGTTAAATGTTGTAAAAGAATTTTATTTTTTAGTTATTGATAAAGATTTTATACAAGCACAGTTTATGTTTAACAATGCCTATGTAAAAGATTGGACTATACTATTTAGTACCATAACGATAGTATGTCTTTTGCCTGCTATATACTTCTTCTACTTAATGATGCAAGGTCGTACTGTAAAAGAATTTATTCTTATATGTGGCGTGTCTCTTGTTTTTCCAACATTTTTAGTATTTGCTGTAAATTCAAGTTTGGTTCAAATACTTGCTGGGGCAAATAATATTGTTTTGACACCAGACAATTTTTTTGATATGTATAAGGTAATGTTTGATTATATAGGGCTTGGTAATTTTTCGGCTATAATATTGTTTTTATCTATGTTTACATTAATTGTTACAAGTGTAGATTCTATTATCTATGCTGTATCAAAATATTTAGGCATACATAATCAAGATCATGATGAAGAAAAAATAGATAAAAAATCAAAAACTTACACTATATTTGCCGTTTGTTTTGTTGTAATGCTTGGTGGATTTTTATTATATGTACTAAGTTTTAAATCAAAGCCTGCTATTGCTGTGCGTCTATATGAGCTAAACTTTTTTGCTAGTGTTGTAATATTTTTACCATTTTTATATATACTATATAAAGTTATAGCATCATTTCACAAGAAAAGTAAATAATAATAAAACACAAATATATTTATACATTAGCATGCATTAAACTCGGGCTACTTAAGCCTACGCAGTAGTGGGAAGCCTAAATCTTCTCTAGATTTTATATATAGATTTGCTACTTTACGCATCATGTTTCTTACACGTCCTATGTAAGTGGCGCGCTCTGTTATGCTTATAGCATTTCTAGCATCAAGCATGTTAAATGTATGGCTTGCTTTCATAACCATATCATATGCAGGTAGTGCAATATCTTCGGCAATACATTTGTCGCATTCTTGTTCATACTCATTAAAATGTCTAAAATACATATCTATGTCGGCGACTTCAAAGTTATATTTTGAAAATTCTTTTTCGCCTTGAAGATGTATGTCGCCATATTTTATTCCATGAGCCCATTGTAAATCATATACATTATCAATATTTTGTAGATACATGCATAGCCTTTCAAGCCCATATGTTATTTCACCCGTTATAGGTTTTAATGTAATGCCTGCGAATGCTTGAAAATATGTGAATTGAGTTATCTCCATTCCATCAAGCCATACCTCCCATCCAAGCCCCCAAGCCCCAAGGGTAGGCGATTCCCAGTCGTCATGTACAAAGCGTATATCATGTTCTTTGAAGTTTATTCCAAGTGCTGCTAGGCTATCAAGGTATAAATCCTGAATATTTTCTGGAGAGGGTTTCATAATAACTTGATATTGAAAATAATGTTGTAGTCTATTTGGATTTTCCCCATATCGTCCATCTGTTGGTCTACGAGAGGGCTCTACATAGGCACAATTATATGGTTCGGGTCCTAATGACCTGAGGGCTGTTTCTGGATTAAAAGTACCCGCACCAACTTCTAAGTCATAACCTTGATGAATGATGCAACCACGGTCATTCCAAAATTTATTTAAATTATGTATAAGTTCAAAAAAAGTCATTTGTATCGCCTAAGTTAATTTTATTTCTTGTATAATAATATGATTTTAGAATTATGTCTAGGATTATGAATATACTACTGTTACTTATTTCCTGTAAAAATAAATAAAAGTAGTATTTTTGGCATAGAAAAGTTGACAAATAAAAATATTCTATTAGAATCGATGTATGTATTTTATTTTAAATACATATTTAATTATATGATTAGGAAGGTATATTTATGAATAATAAGCATAAGGAATTAATCGAAAAGGGAACTAAGTTTATAGAGGATAACAAAGGACAAATGAAAAATCTTCAATTAAGACAAAGATGGCATTTCATGTCAGAAGCAGGCTCTATTGGAAGTGCAAACACATTTGTTTTTTATAAAGATAAATATCATATGTTTTATCAATGCAATCCTTATGGTAATGACTTAGAAAACACATGTTGGGGACATGCTGTTAGTGATGATTTAATTGATTGGCAATATTTACCATTAGCCATTGTGCCAAGCGAGGTTTATGATAATGGTAATGAAATATCTTGTTTACCTGGTAGTGTTATAGTACATGATAATAAACTCTATTTATTCTATACATCTGTTGTGAAAGAAAATGATAAACTAGTACATCAACAGTCTTTGGCTATAAGTGAAGATGGTATTGTATTTGAAAAATATGACCATAATCCTATTACCTTAAATACGCCAGATTATTTTGATGCCTCTAATTTTAGAGACCCTAAAGTATGGAAAAACCAGTATCATTTTTATATGCTTGTTGGTACATCAAAAGATAATAAAGGGCAGGCTCTTTTGTATCGCTCTAACAATTTACTATATTGGGATTTTATAAATGTAGCTGCTGAGAGTAAGGGAGAGTTTGGTTCTTCATGGGAATGTCCTGATATGTTTCCGATGAAGGATAAATATGTTTTAATGTTTTCTACAAAAGGCCTTAAAGAAAGGAAAACAATATATCTTGTTGGTAATATGGATTATAGTACAGGGAAATTTATATATTCTTCTTTTGGTGAGTTAGATTGGGGTTTCGATTATTATGCTCCAAGGACTTTTTTAGATGACAAAGGGCGTAGATTAATAGTAGGTTCTACATCAAACTTTAATTCTGAAGCCGCCACAAAACCAGATGAAAATAGTTATACTGGTGCTCTTTCTATGTTTAGAGAAATAGAAATGAAAAGCGATAATGTTTTAAAATTTTATCCTATCAAAAAATATAAAGAGCTAAGAAAAAATAGAATTTCTAATTCTGATGTTAAAATTAACCAATTGCCTTATCTTATTGAAGCCGCTGATGGAATATCATTTGAGCTTAGATTGATAATTGATCTTGTAGAAACCACAACACATTCTTTTGATATTGTTTTACGCTCTTCTAAAGATGAAACTAAAAAAACAGTTGTTACATTTGATATTAGAAGAAGTGAGATGTATATTGATAGAAGTTATTCTGATGGAATTAGTAAGGGTATAATTAAAACACCTATAAATTTATTCGAAAGAAAAGAGATTTATATACATTTATTTGTGGATAAAAGTTCTATCGAAATATATACAGATGGCTATAGAACAGTGCATTCATGTAATATATTTGCAAGTGATGAGCAGAATAAAAACTTTATAAAAGTTAATGATGGTGAATTATTTATTGAAAAAATAAAAAGTTATGGCATAGAAAAAGCAAGAAAATAATATAATAGATAAACATAAAAAAGTCTGAATGAGATGATTTATAATTATTTCATTCAGACTTTTTTATGTTGTGATATTGTTTAATATTTGGCTAATAAAAAATGTTCATTACTATATCTTGTGGATGGTCTCCAAATTCTTTACCAAATATATTTACGCCACCTACATGCTTTGCATCTTCTTTTACAGCGATAATAAAGGATATATAGGGATGTTCATTTATTTTAAGGTCTTCTAATTTGATATTTGAGCTGAGCTGCCCATCAATAAATGAGCCTTTATTATTGACGCTGAATGTTTTTAGTATTCCATATTGCGTACTTCCTTCAGACCAAGATTCTGGGGTTATTAATCCATGCCTTTCTCCATAATCGCCCGGAGAGTTGTATACACCTATTTCTTTTTCATTGACAATAATAGATATATCGCTTGGCCATTCACTTCTATACCCCGGTGCTTCAGAACATATTTCACAAGAGAATGATATATTTCTTATATCTATATTTTTTATATTGTATTTTGCAAAACGATATTCAAGAAACCCTCGTCCAAACCATATCATCTGTGCTTGAACTCTCTTTGGGTCATAAAAATCATTTTGATTGTCGAATATTCCTAATAATAATCCATCTTTATTAGCCATGCCACATGTTGGAGCGATATTAAAATTATAAAAATGACCTATAGGCATCGATATACTATATGTTGAACTATTGGCTATTATATTTTCTGATACCAATATTATTTCTAGCTTTTCTAAGGAATGTCCACATAATCTCATAGCACCTCTTGCTCCAGACTGGCTATCGGTAACAATGACACCCGCCTCTTCTAATTTTTTGACATGAAATGCGGTAGATGATACAGCTAAATTTAATTTTTGAGATATTTCTACTATGGATAGAGAGGCGAGGCTAATTAGTTTTAATATATTTATTCTTTCTACAGAGGATATTGCCTTGCATATAGAAGCAATACTTTTAATTTGGTCTTCACTCGAAGTATCAAATATTTGATGTCTTGGGCCTATAATTTTATCAGATGGTATTTTATTTTTCTTTCTAAGCATAAACATTTCCTATATTTTGATTATTACAGTAATATTGTAACACTTATGCTAAATAAATCAAATTTATTTATTTATTTTAAAAAATGATAAAAATTTGACTTTAGTGTATTAATTTATATAATTATAATTATAGTATTATT
>CAMRBQ010000030.1 GCA_947040495.1 uncultured Spirochaetia bacterium | reverse complement strand
TATAATTCGAAGAGGCTTCATAGTAGTTTGGGATATATTGCTCCGTTACAGTATTAGGTGACATGTTAGAGAATATTGACGCTAGAGGAATGGGCTAGTTGTGGACGAATATTTTTTATCCTAAAAAGCCTTGCCATTCCAGGATATTTTGGGAAAAACGCTGTTGGCGTAGATGTTAACTTTGAACAAACAGCTTTTTACAATGGTGATTCAGCTATGATATGGGATGGTTCATGGTTTGAATCGGGTATACCAGAAGATAAACACGGTGTGGCAGAAAGAACTGGTGTTATCCCATTTCCATATATTAATGAAAAATATGCAAGTGATGGATTTTCTATTTCAAAATATAGTGATGCTGAAAATGAGGCTTCCATTAAATTTTTGAAATTTATTTCAGGTCAAGATTTTTATAGAGGCCTTCAGTTGGCTAATGCAGAAGTTTTAATACCTGTTATAGTTAAAGAACCAGATCCAAATACAAAACCAAGCCCTTTCTCTCAAAAAGTTAGAGATTCATTAAGTGGATCTACAAATTTTAGAGATGATATACAAACATATGACCCAGATTCTCATATGCTTGATACTGTGCGTAATGCTTTACAGGGTTTGTTTATTGGTAAGACTCCAGAAGAAGTTGGAGCTGAAATTGTAAAGAGGATAGAAGATTATCAATAAATAATAATTATAGTTTTTTATAAAATATAATTTAAATGATTATAGAAAAGTAAAATTTATTGATATGCCTTTACACAATATTGATATTAGTAAATTATACAAAACAAGGCATGTATGTTTATGAAACTATTTAAACAAAAATTTTCAATAGGGCATGAAGACAAGTCGCTATTTATATCTATACTTTTACTTTTACCCGCTGTTACTTTGGTATTAGTATTTATAGTGAATCCAATTATACAGTCTATCTATCTATCTTTTTTTAGATGGAAAGGTGTACTTGGTGGTTCTATGCCCTTTGTTGGAATTGATAATTATACAAGGGTTTTATCATCTGGTCAGTTTTGGAATGCAATGAAAAACACCTTGTTTTTTATGATTGGTGGTTTTTGTATATTAATGCCACTATCTTTTATACTTGCTTTGATAATCACAAGTAAAATAAAGTTTGTACGTTTTTTTAAGGCATCTTACTTCATGCCTGTCATGCTTCCACTAACTGCTGTTGGTCTGATGTGGGTATTTATATTTGAGCCCAATTGGGGAGTAGTCAATACATTACTTGAAAATTTTGGTTTTGGAAATTTAAAGCGTAATTGGCTTGGTGAACCTAATTTAAATATATGGATTGTTATCCTTGTCAATGAATGGGTCTATGCTGGTTTTAATATGCTTATATTTGCAGTAGGCATTATCGCTATACCACAATCTTTATATGAAGCAGCTGTGATTGATGGTTGTAGATATTGGCAAAAACTCAAACATATAACAATACCTCTCTCAAGAGAATCATTTAAAATATTTTCAATTATGTGTATGACCGGCTGTCTAAGACATTTTGACTTAGTGTACATGATGACACGCGGTGGCCCAAATCGTTCTTCAGAAATGCCTGCAATAATGTTATATAATGAAGCTTTTGTATTTAGAAACTTTGGACAAGGCAATGCCATAGGTGTTATAATTTTGATACTCGGTCTTAGCGGGAGCATTATATTAAATAAGTCATTATACCAAGATGATTTACAATAGGAATTATCACTATGAATAAAAAATACTACGATCTATGGTAATGGTATTTGCTATTTTTTGGGCTCTTATAACTATAATGCCGCTCGTACTAACTCTTATGTCATCATTTAAAACTAATGAAGAGATATTTGGTAATATGTTTTCACTTCCAGAAAAATTATTAGTATCTAATTATATTAAAGCCTTTGTTGATGCAAAAATGGGGCGCAGCATATTAAATTCCTTTATTCTAGCCAGTTGTACATCAATTATTGTTGTTATAATTGCAATTCTAGCTTCGTATGTGTTGGCAAGGAAAACATATTTTTTTATAAAGCCCATATACATGCTTTTTATATTAGGTATAATGATACCCGTTCATACAACTCTAATCAGTATTTCTAGACTAGCAAGTTCTTTAAATGGTCTCAATCAATACTGGTTTTTGATATTAGTATATGCTACATTTCAATTGCCTCAAGCAGTATTTCTAATGACAGGCTATATAAAAACAATAAGCAAAGAATTAGATGAAGCTGCAATAATAGATGGATTTGGTACAATGGCTGTTATATTTAGGATTATACTACCAATATCTTCACCTATTATAGCAACAGTATCTATTATAACATTTATGTATGCCTACAGCGAACTCATCTTTTCTATAATACTTTTAACAGATGTCAATAAATACCCCATTTCAAGAGCACTTATGTTTTTTATTGGGGAAAGGACTACGAAAATGGGTCCCCTATTTGCCTCTATAATGTTAGCTATAGGACCTATGCTTCTATTCTATATTATACTACATGAAAAAATACAAAAAGGTATGAGTGAAGGCTCCGTAAAAGGCTAAATATTTATTTTAATTATGCATAATAGTTGATATAATGATACAAAAAAATCAAGGATAAAGAATCATGGGAAAGAATAAACTACGCTTTAGACAAATACATATGGATTTTCATACTAGTGGTGATATTATTCCTATAGGAGAATGTTTTGATGCTAAGGATTTTACCCAAACATTAAAAGATGCTCATGTAAACTCTATTACATGTTTTGCTCGCTGTCATCATGGATATTTATACTATAATTCAAAAAATAATCCTGAATTAATACATCCCGGTCTAAAACAAAAGAACTTACTTGAACAACAAATTGAAGCCTGCCACGCCATTGATATAAATGTGCCCATTTATACAACAGTACAGTGGGATCATTATACAGCATTGCATCATCCTGAATGGATATGCTTAAATGCTGATGGTTCTATGATGGGATATAATATCTATGAACCTGGGTTTTATCATACTTTATGTGTAAATACACCATATCGTGATTTTTTAAAAAAGCATATTACTGATATATTTGAATCTGTAAAAATTGTCGATGGGCTTTTCTTAGATATTGTAAATGTTATTGATTGTTCATGCCGCCATTGTATTAATGACATGTTAGAGCAAGGATATGAGCCTACAATTTCAGAGCAAAGAATTAAATTCTCTCAAAAAATGTTAACAGAGTTTAAAAAAGAAATATCTGAACATATTAGATCATTTAATAAAGATGCTCTAATTTACTATAACGGCAGTAATATTTCACCTTATATTCTAGAATCAAAAGATGATTATTCTCATTGGGAGATTGAATCGCTACCTAGTGGAAACTGGGGCTATTCTCATTTCCCAAATAGTGTTCGCTATGCTATAACAACAGGGCATGATATTTTATCACATACAGGCAAATTTCATACAGGATGGGGAGATTTCCATTCCTTCAAAAATTTAGCGGCTTTACAATATGAGTGTTTTAGAATGCTTGCTTATAATGTAAAATGTTTGGTTGGTGATCAATTAGACCCTGATGGTGCTATATCAAAGCCTGTATATGATTTAATTGGCAAAGTCTATTCTGAAGTAGAAAAAAAAGAGCCATGGTGTAAAAATACAGATTCTATTGCAGACATAGCTATTATTACAACAGCAGAAGGTAGTAACGGCATTGATATTACTGAAAGAACACCAAAATATATAAATGGTCTATGTACTATGCTTGATGAACTTGGGCATCAGTTTCATATAATAACAAAAGATTATGATTTTTCAAAATATAAACTTTTAATACTACCTGATAACATTTTTGCAGACGATAATTTCTCCAAAAAAATAAGTGAGTACATAAAAAATGGTGGCAAAATACTCGCTACTCATTATTCGGGATTGGATAAAGATAAAAAATGTTTCAAAATAAAAGAACTTGGTGTAGAGTTTAAAGGCGATGCCCCATACTCATATGATTTCTTAATGCCTAATGATAATTTGGGTAAAGCCCTACCAAAAACAGAGCATGTCATGTATACACTTGGTACTCTAGTAGAACTCACAAATGATGGAGAAACTATAGTTGATACATATACGCCATATTTTAATCGCACATGGAAACATTTTTGTTCACATAGACATACACCTTCAAGCCATAAAAAGGGCTACCCCGGTGTTGTCAAAACAAAAAACACAATATATTTTATTCACCCTATATTTACTTTATATAATGAATGGCATCCTGCATGGTGTAAACAGTTTATAAAAGACGCTATATATATGTTATTACCAAATGCTTCATTAAAACATAATGGCCCTAGTACAATTGTTACTACATTAAATGAACAAAAAGAAAAAAATAGATACATATTACATGTACTTCATTATATCATAGAAAATAAATGTGAAAATATATTAACAATAGAGGATGTAATACCTTTGTATAATGTTGAATATTCTATACATGTTGATAAAAAAGTGAATGCTATCAGTATTGTCCCCGATAATAAACCAATTGAATTTAAAATGCTCGATAATAGAATAGTTTTTACAATTGACAAAATAGATGGGCATTGTATGGTTGAGTTAGCCTATTAAAAAAAACTCTAATTTCTAATTGACATCTTCTATCAGTCAATAAATCGAAGACCAACAGCTTCCCCAATACTAGCAGGTATTTTTTCTTCATTATCATCTATTTCTATTATAAACGAGTAATCCTTACCATTGTAATTGATAGATTCTGTTTCTCTTGTACCACTGCTTAGGTATACAATCATACAAGGATCTAATCTTAATCTACTCATAGCAACTTCAATACTATCTCGTTCAGATATCAGATGATAATAAGAATCCCAAAGGGCTGCTATATCTCCTTTAAACTCTGGAAACAAGCTTGTTATATCTTCTATAAAAGTCTCTTTATCAGATATTTTAACCTCTTGAAGCAACATTGGAAGTCTTTTTTCCTGTTGTGCCATACAAATACTTGGTATCATAATTAATATAAACAGCAGCAAATTTTTCATTGTATTCCCCTATTATGTACATAATATCATTATATTATCATAATAATAAACTTAAAGCTATACATCTTGAGTAATTTAAAATGCTAAATAATAAAAGAAAAAGACATTATATAATTGAGTTAGCCTATTAAAAAAATAACTTATATAAGTTCTAAAAATATAAAATTCTTATGAATATAGCAAAACCATCCGATAATATCCTAGTGTAAATATTGTCGGATGGTTTTTTACACTAAAATATAAAAAACAATAATGGTATCCTTAATTATGAAAAAAATATTTTTTGCTTTTATAACCACTATATTATTCTCTACTTATGCTCTATTTGCTCAAGGCTTCTTAGATTCTATTTTAGTTGATGATATTGAACGTAAATATAATAATGTTCATGAAAATAGTTTGCCATATACTGTGAGCTTACATTTCGATTTAAGTCAATATCGAATTGGCAACCCTATAACAATGAAAATAGTTGTAAAGGCTGTAAAAAACAATGTGTCTTTTACAAATTCAATAAGCCAATTTGAAAATTATAATTTTAATTTATATGATCAAAATAATAATTTAATACCTATATCAGAAAATTATACTCTTTGGGCATATAGAGGATTAGAGTATATGGACGGCAATAATTTTAATGTTGTGAGCTTAAATGAAGGGGAAACTTTTTCTCGCACTATAGATTTAAATGACTGGTTTAGCTTAAATAAAACTGGACGATATCGTATTGAAGGCGATTTTTTTCCAATGTCCAAAATAAGTAAGAATGAAATAAAAACACAAATATCATATTTTGTATTAGAAGAACGCATTCAATCTGATAGCCCTGTAGAAAGAACTGTAAACAATATAACAAATATACCATACACCACACCGAGTACAAATCCACCATATGAAGTTATAAATAATCTTTTGGTTGCACTTGGCAATAAAAATTGGGAAAAATATTTTGCCAATATACATTTACCATCCATTATCATGGTTAGTGAAAGATATGGTACTAGATTTGTAGAAACCTATGGCGAAAATGTTGAAAATTTTTCCGACACTGGAATTGAAACAACTATAAGAGATCTAAATCTAGGTAACTTTCTAAAAGAAAGATTTGGAAGTACTCTAACATTAGAAAATATGCAAAAAGATTTTGGTGGCAATTTTGTTCGTAATATGGAAAGAACATATAACTCAGAGACTGTTAGAACATTAGCTATATTTTATGAATTAAATTATAGATTGTCACTTAGCGATGGTAAAAAAGAAATCTTTAATCAATATAAAAAATACCTTGCTTCACCATATGATAGAAATCTAAGACGTGCATTCATATACGATACAGATGAAAAGTCCCTTACTGACAGCAATCTTAAAGAAAGAAAATACTATAAGAGCTTGGCTGAAATGATGAAAAATGAATATAGCCCAGATACTGTATACACTTTAAATAATTTTGAAATAATACGTACTACAGTAGAAAAAGAATATGGACTAGATACAGCGACAGTAGAAACAAAACTATATCAAAATTTCCATAATCTTAAAACAAGATACACATATTCACCAATAACCTATCGTACATTTACATTAAGAAAGATGGGAGAATATTGGTATGTTGTTGACTATTATGATAGTATAAAAAGCTCCTAAAATATTACTACATATCATATAGTAATATTATATCAAGTAATTTATTTTTTAAAAAATCTATATTTTGCTTTTGATGAACGCTTATAAATATAGCATCTTCAAACCTAGTTTTAAGTAAATTGAACCTCTCTTCTGATATAATATCAACTTTATTGAACACAATGATACGTTTTATATTACTAGCATTAATCTCATCAAGCACAGTTTCTACGCTATTCATAATTTTTTCTATATCACTATCATTAGAATCTATTAAATGTAGTATTAATTGAGCCGCAGACACTTCATATAATGTAGACTTAAATGATGCCACCAATGAATGGGGAAGCCTGTCAATAAAGCCCACAGTATCACTTAAAATAATATCCATACCCATATTATCATCTAAATATAATTTTCTAGTTTTAGTATCAAGCGTTGCAAAGAGCTTATTTTCAACATAGCTATCCGATTGACAAAGCAGATTAAAAAGGCTACTTTTTCCAGCATTGGTATAGCCAACAAGTGATATTCTAAAAGCATCTTTTCTATTTTTCATAGAATTTTCTACACTCTTGTCAAGCCTAGAAAGCTCTTTTTTCATTTTACTTATACGCTCTCTAACTGTCCTTCTATCATATTCAAGCTGTGTCTCGCCAGGCCCACCCCTTATACCAATCCCAGCCGCAGTCCGACTAAGATGCGACCATTTCCCTTTTAATCGAGGATATTCAAATTCAAGCATAGCAAGGTCAACCTGAAGTTTTGCAATCCTAGTTTTTGCATTATATTTAAATATTTCAAGTATGATTTCTGTTCTAGTACGTATACCAAGTGATGTTATTCTTTCTATATTTGATATTTGAGATGCAGACAATTCATTATCAAAGATAATATATTCTATATCATTTTCTTCTATCATTAATACTAAATCTTCAAGATGCCCTTTGCTTATATATGTTCCACTATTTATCTTTAATTGCTTATACTCTACTGTAGAAAATATTGTATAATTTGCTGTGTCTGCAAGTAAGGATAGTTCATCTTTTTTTGGCGCGATATCATTTGAGCTTACAATATAAACACATATAGCAAGCTTTGTTTTGTTAGAATTTTTTTTCATTTTCTAATATAGCCCCCATATCATTACCATCATATAAAATCAATGTTGGTCTTTCTGAGTAAAAATACGCAATGTCTTCATCAAAAACAAATGGGGTAAAAACATTAACATAATATTCACCTTTAATCTTTGCAAAGTTTACAATTGTTTTTAATGTATCTACAGATAGCTCTATCTCTAATCTATTAATCGCCACTAAGGAGCGAGCATTTTCTTTTATAACAGAAAAATATAATTCGGTTTTGAATGTATCAATTTTATCTATAATATATCCATTCATTTCAATCATCTCTTTAACTTGCACTACAAAATCATCATCGCTTAATAAAACAATATTTTTCAATCCCTCATATTTATGTATATACTTATAACATTTTAGTTTATTTGCTATAGCAGGCTTTAACATAGCAACATTTTGTATATTATACATGACAAACAAAGCATCATCTAATCTTTTCAAATCAAAATATGTATTTATTAGTTTATCAACTATATTATTATATAAAGAATAATCTTTTATTTCATTGACAATATGCTCTGCTATCTCTATAAATTTATTTTTATTTCTTTCATCATAATATAATAATGCCATATATGTTTGGGCTTCTATATAATATTCTGAATCGTACTCAAATATTCTAAATATCTTTCTAGCCTCTTTGTAATTTCTATCATAATAAAGCACTTTTGCTTTTAAAAACAAAGAAGGCAAATAATTTTTATTTGTCTTTACAGAAGCAAATATATACTTTTTTGTCTTATCTAGTTTATTAGATTTTTCATATATAGATGCCAACATATATAATGAGAGATAATCTACATTAGCATAGTCTAAGGAATTTAATAAATAATATTCAGCTTTAACATATTGTTCTTTATCAAAATATAGTTTCCCAAGCCTGAAATTTACATCTAAATCATTTTTATCCAAAAACAAGATTGTTTTATATTCTGTTTCTGCACTATCTATATGCGATGTTTTTAAATATACTTCGGCAAGCAATTTACGTATATCCTTTTCAGACACATCACTAGAGCAATTTTTATCAATAAGCAATTCATTTGCCGCATGAAGAACAAGCGAATAATGTCCTAACTCCATATTGATTCTTGCATGCAACCACTTTATAATACATTTTTTGTTTTTGGAAATAGCTATTTTATCCAATATAGATTCAGCTTCTTCTACATATCCAGTATCTATAAGTGAATTTATTGTATTTACTTTTTTTTTAAAATTATTCTTCTTTGAAAAAAATAAAAAAACAAAAAAGACTAATAATAATGAAAGAATTATATAAACATACATAAACAACCCACATAAAAATTTTTGCCAATTATAATATTTTTTTAAAAAAATCAGCATATACTTTGTACTATTGAATGTTTAGTATATACTAAACACTAATAAATTAAACTAGTATTAATATCTTGTTGACTTTATTATATTAATTTGATAATATTTAAATCCTACTTATTAGAATTGAGGTTTTTTATGAGTTCAGTTTCAGATTTAAGCCAGTTGGTGGTTTTCAGTTTAGATGATGAATCTTATGGTATCGATATACTTAAAGTCCAAGAGATTGTAAGCTATATCAAGCCATATCCTATCCCAAACTCACCAGAATATTTTAGAGGGGTTGTAAATTTACGTGGAACAATTATACCTATTATTGATTTACGTATTAGATTTAATTTCGACAATAAAGATGAAGTAGAAACATCAATAATTGTTGTTGTTTCAATAGACGATAAAAAATATGGGCTTCTTGTCGATGCTGTTAGTGATGTTGTAACTATTGATCATGGAAATGTTCAAGAGAAATTAGATGTACATACTGGAATTAATGGACAGTATATACTTGGTGTCGCTAAAAATAATGACCAAATGATAATTTTAATAGACATAGAAACATTATTCAAAGATAGAGAAGAAATTGATAAAATAACAAGTATAGCTGAAAACCTTAGATAAAGCATATTCGTTTGTAAAAATAAATACATAGGCAACATAATAATGTCACATCGCATGCAACGCATAAATGAATTACTTAAAAAAGAAATGTCTCTTGTAATATCTAGAGAGATTGATGACCCTAGAATAAAAAGAAATATGATAACGATAACCAAAGTAGATACAGCAAAGGATTTACATCATGCCAAGGTATATTTTATTTGCCTTGATAAAATGCAATCTGATGAGGTTATTAAATCTCTAAATTCTTCAAGAGGATTATTCCTTGCCATTTTAAAAAAAAGACTGACAATTAGATATATACCTACATTTAATTTTATCTATGATGATTCCATAGAAAAGACTAATGAGGTTCTAAATACTATTAGAGAATTAGATCAAAAGAAAAATAAAGAATTAAATAAAGATGAAGAAACTGAACAACATGGTGAATAAAAATGGATAAAATCTATAATATAAAATTAAAAGAAATATTTAATAATTTAATTAAAAGCAATAATATAATAATAACAGGGCATCAAAATATAGATTGTGATTGTGCTGCAAGTGGCCTAGCCCTATATTTACTTTTAAAAAAGTATAACAAAAATGTAAGTATTATAAATTTTAGTATAAAACCAAAATATACAAATAGCATACCTCATATAGATAAAATTCAATTTTTGGATGATGAAAATAACTTTGATAAAAATATATTGAAAGATGCTATATTAGTCATTCTTGATGCAGGCGAAATGCCTCGTGTTGGATATATAAATAAATACACAGATTTATGTAAGGATGTATATTTTATAGACCATCATAAAAATAAAATGGCTACAAAAGAAATAGCATTAAAAAATGTAAATAAATACTATATAGATGAAAAAGCATCAGCAACATCTCAAATTATAGCACAAATGCTACTAGATGAAAAAGAGGTCGATACAGAGATATCAACACTTTTATATGCTGGTATAGCAAGTGATACAGGCGGATTTATATATTCTAATACAACAGCTGAGACATTAATTGTATCATCCAAATTATTAGATATTGGATGCGATTTAAACGCTGTTGTGGCTACAATAAGGCGTAAATATGATGAAAACGATATAAAAGCCCATAAATATATATTCGACTCTATTATTGTATGTGAAGATAAAAGAGTAGCTTATATTTATTCTGAAAATAAAATTGAAGGGACACCAATCAATCAATTATCTATTAGCCTTGTAGAAACTGTCATGCAAATAGACGGTGTCGAAATCGGCTTTGTAATACGTAAAGAAGAAAGTTCTTATAGAATAAGTTTGCGAAGTCGAGGGCTAAAAGATATCGTATCTATTGCTTCAAAATATAATGGTGGCGGACATCCTAAGGCAGCAGGATTTGAAGTGCCGCTAGAAAAATATACAAAAGAAAACCTTATAAATGAAATATATAATGATATTAAAAATTTATATTAAAAAATAGAGGCTATGAACAAAATAACTATTTATACGGATGGTGCATGTAGGGGCAATCCTGGTCTTGGTTCATGGGCAGCAATACTTATGGATGAAAAATGCGAGCATTATCTTGAAATATCGGGAAGTGATGCTCATACTACAAATAATAAAATGGAATTACTTGCCGCTATAAAAGCATTATCCTCTATAAAAAAAGAATCAAAAGTTGCACTATATACCGACAGCATGTATCTTGTGAATGGCATGACTAAATGGATAAAGAACTGGGTATTAAAAAACTGGGTAAAGAGTGATAAAAAACCTGTCGAAAATAAAAACCTATGGGAAAAGCTACTTGCCCTTTCACATAAACATGATATAAAATTTAATTGGGTAAAAGCTCATAATGGGGATAAATATAATGAGAGAGTTGATACATTAGCAAATATTACCATGGATAAGCATATTGAAACAGGCTCTACATTTTCATGGTATTCCAAAAAAAATCCCGACAATCATGATTGATTTTTTTAATGTAATTCAATTAGAATTGAATAAATATAAATTAAGAGATTAAAAATTGAGTAAGCGAAAAATAAAAAAAATAAATTCAATAGACAAAACAATCGATGTATCAGGCTCTAAGGCTTATAGCATGCATGTTCTTGCTATAGCATCGCTTGCATGTGGAAAAACATATATAGATAATATATTAATAAATGATGATTTTCTTACATTTATAAATGCATTAGAAAAAATTGGCGTAGAAAGTGATTTTACATATAGCAGCCAAAAAAAAAGTAAAGATATTACTATTATTGGTACTAGTGGTCATATCGCCCCATATATTGGAGAAATACATATACAAAATTCAAGCACATCATTAAATTTTTTGATGTCTATGCTAACGCTTGGCAGTGGTGTCTATTTTGTATCGACAGGCGACAAACTCAAAGAACGCCCTATTGACAATATGCTATCTATACTAAGAACAATGGATGTTTCTATAAAATCAAAAAATGACCATTATCCACCTGTGCTTATAAATGCCATGGGGTTTAATGGTGGACAATTGCACTTTACAGATAAAGTCTATCATCAGATAATATCATCTCTACTTATAACTGCCCCATATGCCAAGAAACCATTAGAAATATATTTTGAAAATGGCATAGACAGCCCAAGTTATATCGATATTACTTTGGACAGTATGAAAATGTTTGGAGTTCATGTAGAAAGAGATGGAGATAAATATTTCAAAGTCAATAATAATAAATATCAAGCCCCAGATAAAATCAATATTGAGCCCGATGCAACAATAGCCGCACATTTTTTTGCCATAGCAGCTATTATTGGTGGAAGGGCTCGAGTAAATAATATAAATTATAGTAGCAGCAAACAAGAACATATAAAATTTGTTGATATTTTAGAACAGATGGGTTGTAACATAAAAAAAGAATCTAATTTTATAGAAGTAAGCAGAGACATATCTAAGCCCATAAAGGGAATAAATATTGATATGAAAAATATAAAAAATCTTACACAATTACTCTCTATTGTCGCATTAAAAGCAGAAAGTCAAACAATAATTACAAATATTAAAAATCTTAAATATTCTGAAATAGATAGAATCAAAATAACATGTAGTGAACTAAAAAATATTGGGGCAGAAATATTTGAAATTGATGAAGATTCTATAAAAATCATACCGAAAGAACATTATCATGGTGCAACAATAGATACATTTAATGACTATAGAACAACTATGGCATTTTCACTTTTAGGCACATTTATAGATGGGATTTCTATATTAGATGAACATAATGTTGATAAAATACATCCTCATTTTTTTGATATGCTAGATGCTTTATCAAAATAAAATTATGAAAATAAGTTAGAGATAGAGGGAGAAATAAAATGATTGTTAGTATTATCATACCTTGCTTTAATGAAGAAGCTACATTAGATATTTTATATACTAGATTAACTAGTGTCATGAGTTCTTTAGAAAAGCATCAATATGAAATTGTATTAGTGAATGATGGTTCAAAAGATAAAACAGAAGATATGTTACTCGATTTTGCAAAAAAAGATAAACATATCAAAGTATATAGCTTTTCAAGAAACTTTGGACATCAAGCCGCTGTAAGTTGTGGTATACATAATTGTCAAGGCGATATTGCGATTATAATAGATGCCGATTTGCAAGACCCACCCGAAGTATTACCCGACATGATTGCTCTTTATGAAAAAACAGAGTGCCCCATAATATATGGAAAGCGAATATCGAGAGAAGGCGAAACATTTTTTAAAAAAATTACTGCAAGAATGTTTTATAGAATTATTAATTTAATGAGTGATATAACATTCCCTGTTGACACGGGGGATTTTAGATTGATAGATAAAAGTGTAATAGAGGCATATAAAGACTTCCCTGAAAGCCCAAAATATATAAGAGGTCTTATTAGTTGGATGGGCTTTGAACAAATACCATTTGAATATGAAAGGAAATCAAGAGTTGCTGGCGAGACAAAATATACATTTAAAAAAATGCTTATGTTTGCAAAAACTGGCATCATGTCCTTTTCGATAAAGCCCCTGCGTATATCATTATTCTTTGGTATTCTATCAATATCAGCCGCAGTTATATTAGGTCTCTGGGTTTTTTATCTATACTTTAATAGACCAGAAGTATTAGTACCTGGTTGGGCATCAATAATAATTTCTGTTTTATTTCTTGGTGGTATACAAATGTTTGTACTATCTATAATAGCAGAATATCTTGGAAGTATCTTTAATATCTCAAAAAAAAGACCTGAGTATATTCTAAAAAATAAAAAGAAAAATAATATATAACTTTAATTTCAAAACAAGTATTATAAAGTAACAAATATTCTAATAAATTTTATTGACTTTGCTAATATAATAAATATACTAATACTATATTAGTTAGTTTTTACAATAAAAAGGAGTAAATTATATGCCAAAAATAACCTTTATTGGTGCAGGCAGCACGATTTTTGCAAAAAATGTACTTGGTGATTGTATGGTAACGTCCAGTTTACGTGAAAGTGAAATCGCCTTATATGATATAGATAAAACAAGACTTGAAGAATCTAAAAATATGCTAGAGGCTATAAATAGAGTATCTAATTCTAATAAGTCTAAAATTACTACATTCCTTGGAGAAGACAAAAGAAAAGATGCATTGATAGATGCAGACTTTGTTGTTATTGCTATACAAGTTGGCGGCTACGACCCATGCACTATAACAGATTTTGAAATACCAAAAAAATATGGCCTTCGTCAAACTATAGCAGATACATTAGGGATTGGTGGTATATTTAGGGGGCTTCGTACATTGCCTATATTTGAAAGTATAGCCCATGATATTGAAGAGTGTGCACCAAATGCCTTATTTCTAAATTATGTAAATCCTATGGCAATTATAACAGGCTTTATACAAAGATACACAGCTGTAAAGACTGTAGGCTTATGTCATAGCGTACAATCATGTTCTATGGAACTATTAAAAGGGCTTGGCATGAAAGATAAAATTGATGGACGAGTTGATTTTATAGCAGGTATTAATCATATGGCTTGGCTACTTGATATTAAAGATAAAGATGGAAATGATTTGTATCCAGAAATTAAAAGACTTGCTATAGAAAAAAACAGCGAAAAAAGGCACAAAGATATGGTTCGTTATGAATATATAAAAAGGCTTGGATACTATTGTACAGAATCAAGCGAACATAATGCCGAGTATAATCCATTCTTTATAAAAAAAAGATATCCAAAATTAATTAAACAATTTAATATCCCTCTTGATGAATACCCAAGGCGATGTATTGAACAAATAGCAAAATGGAAAGATGCATCTAAGCATTTGACAGATGATAAATTTCTCAAACATAAAAGAACTCATGAATATGGCTCATATATAATGGAAGCTGTTGTAACTAACAAACCTTATAAAATTGGCGGCAATGTTTTAAATAATGGTTTAATAGAAAACCTCGCAAGCAATGCCTGTGTAGAAGTCCCTTGTCTAATTGATAGTACAGGTATCAATCCATGTAGGGTTGGCATGCTACCACCTCAACTTGCTGCTATGAATATGACAAATATTAATGCTCAACTTCTTGCAATAGAAGCACATACAACAAAGAAGAGAGAGCATATATACCATGCTGCAATGCTAGACCCTCATACATCTAGTGAGCTATCTATAGACGATATAGTTAGTATGTGTGATGAGTTGATTGAAGTACATGGAAATTGGCTACCAAAGTATAAATAATAAATTTTTGTATGATTTTATAATAAAAAAAACTATCAAACCAATATACAATGAAATAAAACATTATATATTGATTTGGTAGTTTTTAACTTTTTAAAGAAAAATAGCAAATACCTATAATACTCTTTTAATTTCTTCCAACATAGCATAAAAATTTTCAAGCGGCGTATCAAGTTGTACATTATGCGTTGGCCCAAGTATAAGCCCGCCATCTATACCAACAGTTTCACGTCTAAGGATTGTTTCTTTACGAACTTCCTCTTCGCTACCAAATGGAAGGGTATATTGCTCATCAATAGTGCCCCAAAATGAAAGTTTATCCCCATATTTATTTTTTATTTCAGCAGGGTTCATGCTAGCTGGCTGTATAGGATTCAGAACATCAAGCCCTATCTCTATTAAATCTGGTATAATAGGTTCAATAAATCCACAAGAATGATATGCTACTTTTAAATCTTTATTGATAGATTTTAATTCGGAAATATATGTTGCCATACGCGGCTTAAATATATCCCTCCACATATCAGGCGAAATCATCATCGTATTTTGTCCGCCCATATCATCACCAAGCCAAAGCATGTCCACACCTATTTCAGCAAGCTTTTTCGCCACAGTTAAATTATAATTATGTGGAACATCAAGCACTTTATCTGCAAAGTCCCTATCAATGGCAAAATCCATCAGAAGCTTATCAAGCCCTCTCATCGCCCAAGCCATTTCAAATATAGTTTGAGCAACAGTACCAACTATAAAATAATCTTTTTTATAATTTTGAACCAGCTCTCTAGCATTATCATACATACTCTCTATATTAGGGTTTGGAGCTATCATCGAATCAATTTTACTCTCATCTGTTATTGGTGAAGAATCTATTTCAGCATATGTTCCATCACCAAATTTTGTTTTATATGGAGCAAGTCTATAACCAACCCCCCATTTATCTATATACTTTTGTCCCTCATAATCATTAGCAACTCCCGTAAGCAGCATATCCTGCCCTAAATATCTTTCAAGATGATGCGTTTTATCATCACATAATTGGCTCAAAGATTTGTTTTCTCTTTTCTCTATATCATCAACTAATCTTTTTCTAAATTCATTAGTATATGAAATTTGCATAGGTGGTCTATCAGTTTTTTCTTTATTTAAAGCACATAAAACACGTT
The DNA here is from genome assembly GCA_947040495.1 of uncultured Spirochaetia bacterium. GTDB lineage: Bacteria > Spirochaetota > Brachyspiria > Brachyspirales > Brachyspiraceae > CAMRBQ01. Next base: position 4,443 of record CAMRBQ010000030.1, on the reverse strand, counting down.
CTCTTGGTTTCATTTTTATATCTCCATTACAATCAGTTAGAAGTAGTCTATTAAAAAAAGTAGAAGTTGTCAAGTATCTTGTTTTGAAATAAAAAATATAACAAAAAAATTGCTAAACATATATAAAATAAATATTAATTAAAAGATTATCTATTATGAATGATTTGTTGAATATAGAACCTAAAAATATATAGTATATAGTATAATATTAAATAAAAATTAGAAGCAAGCGGGAGCAATGCTCTTTATCTGTACCAACCATAGCATGCACAGATTTTGGGGCTATTTTTATAATATCGCCTTCTTCTAAATCGACAATCTCTTCTTCGATGATATACCTTACACTACCCTCTAATATAACAACCATCTCTTCAGACGGATGCGTATGATATGGTACAAGTTGATTACTTCTTTGATCCATTGAATATACAGTATGCCCTTTTTCTGTCAAAACATTAATAATCGAATCTGAGCCACTTTTTAATTCAAGATTGAATTCTCTGCTAACATTTGATTTCGTATAAAAATTTGATGTCATAAAATAATTCCTAGTCATAACCTTTTCGGAAGGTATGCTCATAAAAATTAACAAAGTAATTATTAAAATATTATGTAAAGAAAAAAATAATTAACTAATTTTTTAATATACCGAAAATTACAGTAGAATTTTTTATATTTTATTTTAAAAGTGATTATTTATGTACAAATATGCAATAAAAGGCGGACATCCTATTCATGGCGAGATTAAAATATCTGGCTCAAAAAATGCTGCCCTACCACTTATGGTCGCCTCCATACTTACAGACGAAGATGTTATACTTCATAATGTCCCTTCCCTGTTAGATATAGATGTTCTAATTAAATTATTAGACAGACTTGGCAAAAAAACTGAGTTTAAGAATGGCACTGCTATAATAAAACCTAACAATAGAACTGACCTTGAAGCCCCATATGAGCTTGTAAAAAAAATGCGGGCTTCAATTATAGTATTAGGTCCACTTTTAGCAAAACATGGATTTTGTAAAGTCACCCTACCTGGGGGATGTGCATTTGGTCCTCGCCCTGTAGACTTGCATATAAAAGGGCTTGAGGCATTGAATGCTAAGATTAAACTCAATGAAGGCTATATCGAAGCAAAGGCCACAAAACTCAAAGGTACTACAATAGATTTAAATGGCAAATATGGTCCAACTGTTTTGGGCACAGACAATGTCATGATGGCAGCAACATTGGCACAAGGCACTACAGTCATTCAAAATGCAGCATGCGAACCTGAATGTGAAGACTTGGCTAATATGTTAAATACAATGGGTGCAGATATACAAAGAGAAGATAATGGAACTCTTATAATAAATGGTGTAAAAAAACTGCATGGCACAGAATATACTATAATACCAGATAGAATAGAAAGTGGTACATTTTTAGCGATGGCAGCTGCATCAAGGGGTAGCCTGACTATTCATAATACAAATGAAAAACATATAGAAAGTGTATTAGATATACTTGAAAATATAGGTTGCGATATCAAAAGAAATGATACTACTATTTCAATAAAGGCTAAAAAACATTTAAAACCTTTTGATATAGAATCATTACCATATCCAAAATTCCCAACAGATTTACAATCTATATTTACAACATTGGCATGTACTATCAATGGCACTAGCTCATTAACAGAAAAAATATATCCTGATAGATTTATGCATGTACCAGAGCTTATTAGAATGGGTGCAAATATAGAAGTATCTGATGGAGTTGCTACAGTATCTGGCAATGGCAAATTATTATCAGCCGAAGTACAAGCGAGCGATTTACGTGCTGGTGCTGCCCTAGTTATTGCTGCCGTATGTGCTGACAAAGAATCGAATATACATAGAATATACCATATAGAAAGGGGTTATGAAAAATTAGAAAAAAAACTGCAATCTATAGGCATTAATATAAAAAAAATCAAAGACAATATTTTATAGGAGTTTTATAAATATGGTTAGAGGAATATATACAGGCGCAAGTGGAATGATAGCACAGCAGACAAGGCTTGATGTTATTTCTAATAATTTGGCAAATGTTGATAAACCCGCTTTCAAAAGAGATACAGTGGCATTTAAAGCATTCCCTCAAATGCTTATGGCACGTACAAATGATGATGGGGTTACAATATTACCAGTGGGTTCTACAGATATAAGACCTTTTGTCGGGCAGCTTGGTACTGGTGTTGAAGTCAATGAAGTATATACAGAGTTCGTACAAGGTTCTCTCAAAGAAACATCAAATCCACTAGATTTATCTTTGGATGGCAAAGGCTTTTTTGCTATAGAAACAAGCGATGGTGAAAGATATACTAGAAATGGTAGTTTCTTAATAGACAAAGATTTTTTCTTAGTGACAAAAGAAGGCAATAAAGTCTTAGGTCAAAATGGATATATTCAGCTAAAACATAATAACTTTATGATAGATGAACAAGGACGTATTGCTGTCAATAGTGATTTTGCTGATGATGAAAATAGGCTTGTTCAAGTTCGAGAAAACAGCTGGAAAGGTACAGAAATCATAGATACTATTCGTATTGTTGATTTTGAAAAAGAACGCTACTTAAAAAAAGAAGGCGATTCACTTTGGTCTGCAAATGATATAAGTGGCAATCCACAAGAACAACAATTGGGCGGTAGAGCAAAGGTACTATCTGGCTTTCTTGAAATGAGTAATGTTAATGCCGTACAAGAAATGGTACGTATGATAGAAGTACAAAGGGCATATGAACTGAATGCTAAAGTTATACAGACTGAAGATACTCTTCTTGGTAAGGCTGTAAATGACGTTGGACGTGTTCTATAATCATAATAGAATTTTACATTTAAAAAATACTAGAGTATAATAACTACGAATAATGTAAATGTGATTTTATTATATTAATTAAAATAACACTATTATCTTATTGGTAATTGTTATTGTCTGGGGAAAACATGGCTTACGCTACAAAAAACGAAAGAAAAAAATATGCTATAATATTGGGCATTTTTTACTTTTCAGTAATAATTGCTACTCAAATAATTCATAATATTCATGTTAGATATTCACATTCTAATTCAATACTTTCGTACATGTTAAAAATAATTCCTGTTATAATTATTGCAATATATTTTACCAAAATCATGAAAAAATGGGTGGATGGTAAAAACTTTAATGTAAGTGCAAGGTATATTATATCTATGGTACTATATTTATTTTTAACCAATATAATTGATTATATAGCATATAGTGCTTTTAATGATTTTCCATTATACCAATTTTTTTATCAATGCTTTACAGCTTTATTTTACACTTCCATTGCCGCCACAATGACGCTTATATTTCTTAATATTATAATGTGTAAACTACCAAATGATGAGAAAATAGAATCTTTTTTTATTCCATTGTTAGTAAAAATATCTGTCATATCTTATACAATAATAATTACACTTGTTGTTTCACTTATTGGATTAAACTTAGCTACACTTGAAATAAATCATATTGATAAAATGTCTATCTCAAATAAATCAAACATTAATTTAATGCGTGATGTTATAGATGATTATATATCTTATCTTATGCAACAAGCAAATGAGAATGCTAGTAACGTATCATCTATACTTAGAGCTAATGGTACAATTACAGAAGAACTTATACTAAATAATCTCTCTTTAGTAGATAAATATGGAAAAGAACCATATAAAAATATTGATTTTTTTCTCAACAGTACTCAATATGGAAATCTCAATTTTAAGGTGTACTTTAATTCAACAGAAAATACAATTGTTGAAACTCCAGATGAGGAGATGACAATGCATCTTAGCCAATATGAAAAAAGTATCAAAAATCCAGGTACATATATAAAACTTGAAACTATACATAACAATGGGACACCATATTTTTATATATCTATTATATCAAGTATAATCGAAAATGATGAAATTATCGGATACTTGAAATTGAATACGAGTGGTGCACATTTGAGAAACATTATTTCAACTCATATACATCCAGGTACATATTATTATATACTTGACCCAAATACGAAAAATATAATAGCATCTTTGGATGGGCAAAAGATAAATGAAAGTATAGTTGGACTATACAATGTTCAAAGTTGGAAAACAGTTTCATCTGAATTGTTTGGAATTAATCAAAACAATAATAATATAACAATTGATGTTAGAAATAATTCTTCAATTAATGATAATAAAAACTATTTCTTATTTGCAAATTATATCGATGAAATAAATGTAATATTTTTTCAAATTATACCATCCAAAATATTTTTTGCAGCTGATGATGTAAGTGAACAATATCTAAAACAAATACTAGTAATATTTCTTACCATACTTGCTTCAATAACAGCATTTACTTTCTTTATAAAACATACTATAAAGCCAATTGAATTAGCTGTTTTATATACGAAAAAAC
>CAMRBQ010000029.1 GCA_947040495.1 uncultured Spirochaetia bacterium | reverse complement strand
GGTTTGTTATACTTTATTATATGTAAAATAAGTTTAAAGTCAAGGATTAACAAGACTAACAAAACTCATGCATTAAGAGACTAATATGTATCCCTTAATGTTTTAATAATCAAAGATTTATTTATATCTTCTACTGTTTTGCTACCATAATATTTTATATATACTTTTTCATTTGCAATCAAAGTTATATTATTGTCGCTAAACATTTCTCTTGTTTGACTAAGAGCCCTTTCAGAGAATAATTTTTTATCTTCTTCTGTTTCAATTTCTAATGTAACATAAAAAGAAGGTTTATCTGTTTCTAATACAATACAAATATCACTAGCCTCTTTTATGACGCTATATTTTATATTTGATTTTTCTACATTACATTCTCTTGGCAATGAAAGCCAACTAAATGAACGATTATATTTTTCTTCTTTTTTGTCTTTCCATTCAAGCAACATAAACTCATTATATCTGTCAAACTTATCAATACTTTCTGATAATATATTTGTGGAAGATGATTTCTTTACATTCATATTGAGCTCTTTTGTTTCTATCAATTTGCCACTAAAATGCATTCTAGTAATTTTTATATCTGTGTCTATATCAAAATTATTATCATTTATTATAAAGCCCAAAAGTTTATCTTCTTTTATGTATAGAGAGCCATAAAGCATTTCAAAAAATCTCTTTGCTTCATAATGTAAAATTTTCCAATGCCCGCTATATTCGATAGAAGACCAAGAAGCCACAGGCCAAATATCATTTATTTGCCAATATAATATCCCCATGCAAATCGGCCGACTACTACGCCAAGCATCAACTGCATATCTTATAGCCCAAGCCTGCTGCACCTGTGATAGATATATAAAGTCGGCAACATCTTTGAATGGGAACATAAAATAACGAGCCATTGTTTCTATAATGATTTGATTGCCACGTGGGTTTCTCTGATGATATAGCATATTAGGCGAGGTAGGATTTATCTCATCTGCTTCTGCATATGTATGTATCGTAGACATCGATGGGAATGATTGAAAACCAAACTCCGAACAAAAACGAGGTTGTACATCAAGGTAAGATTCAAAAGGTTTGCCCTCATGCCATACCATCCAATTATGCATATCGCCTCTTTTATCATCATGGAATGCATCCGAATAATCATTCTCTCCCGCACATGGAGAAGAAGGCCACCATAACCTATCTTTATCCAACGACTTCACAGCATTGCCAATAATACCCTCATTAAGTCTATCATAGTCGACAATATATCTTAGAGGATTACTCTTAGATTCTTCATACCAATTTATAGCACCAATATCCTCATTATTGCCACACCATAAAGCAATAGAGGCATGATGTGAAAGCCTTTTTAATTGATAGCGTACTTCATCATCTACATTTTTCAAAAACTTTTTATCTGTAGGGTAAAGAGAACAAGCAAACATAAAATCATGCCAAATAAGTATGCCTAATTCATCACAAATATCATAAAACTTATCATGCTCATATTGTCCACCACCCCATATTCTAACCATATTCATATTAGCAGTCTTCATAGATTCTAAGAGATGTCTATACATATCTTCAGAATCAAGCGAAGGCATACAATTAGCAGGTATCCAATTACCACCTTTGCAAAATATATCCACCCCATTAACAGAGAATACTAATGATTTACCATATTCATCCTCAAGGCTTCTACCCTTAATATCTCTAAGCCCAATAGAACAATCATATTTATCATTGTCTATCTCTGCTTTCATTTTATAGAGATTTTGCTGCCCATAGCCATTCGGCCACCAAAGTTTACCGCCACTAACATTTAATTTTATTGTTACAAAATCTTTACCGCTCTTAACATCAATATTTTTTATACTAGCATTACAGCCAAGCTCATCTATAGATATTTTTATTTCATTAATATTTACATTTTTATCTAAGGCATTATGTAAATGTATATCAGCTTCTAATAACCATTCGCAATTATCTTTAATTTCGGATATAGGGCTAATACGAGTTATCACTCCTTCAATTATTACACCATCACCAAATATAATTTCAGGCTCTGTATAAATACCGCTCACCATAAAACATGGACCCCAATCCCAACCACTATGACATTGTGTTTTACGTATAAGATTACGATGTTGAGACTGAACAGGATATTGTGAATGTGGTATCGGATACTCTAATTTCTCTGCCTCTTTTAATGCTTCTGTCTCTGAACCATATATAATTATTTCTATTTTATTTTTGCCAACATTAATATTTTCTTTTATATCAAAATAATATGATGAGAAATAGTTTTCACATTTGCAAACATTGTTACCATTGATAAGCACATCAGCTATAGTGTCTATTTTTTCTAAAAAAAGCACGGCAGACTCTTTTGCATAATCGCTCTCTGTTATATCAAAATCACTAGAGTATTTCCATGTAGTTGTACCAAGCCATTGATATAATTTTTCATTTTGCTTTTCATATGGATGTGGTAATTTTTTTGCTTCTACAATCAAACGTAAATTATCCACAGGTATATTAGAGGTATATTTGTGCTCAGCCTTTTCAACACAACATATTTCCCATTTTCCATTTATAAACATAAAAAACCCCCTTTTTTTTCTTTCTAATAATTATATACAAAATATTTATTCTAAGATTTATATTTAAGAATATGCCTCTCTTTATCCAAAGAAGCATACTCTAATGATATTATCTCAATGTCTCTTTTTTTTGACAAAGCCTCTATCTCTTCATTAATAGATTCTAGTTTGCCTTTATAAGACAGAAGTCTTGAATTTTTCTTTCTTAAACGATTATAAATTTTTATCAATGTTTTCATATCTGAAAATGCCCTAGCTGTAATAATGTCATATTTGTTTTTTATCTCATATACATTTTGATTTAAGATAATAATATTATTTAGATTAAGTTCTTCTTTAACAGAAAATAAAAATTTACATTTTTTTGGTTTAGATTCGCATAATGAAAATTCTATATTATCATAGATAATTGATAGAGGGATACTAGGAAGCCCAGCCCCTGCACCAACATCTATTACAGTTTTCGCATTTTGAAAAAAACTATGTGCCAATAGACTATCTATTATATGATATTCTATAAAGTCTTCCATAGACTTGCTTCCTGTAATATTTGTATGGCTATTAAATTCCATAACATGATTGGCATAGTAAATAATTTTTGTTATCTTATTATCATCATGTTCTATAGAAAGCTTATTAAAACAGTCTTTGAGTATATTTATATAATTATTTAATTCATCCATAGAATAATATTATATATTTAAATATTTAAAAGTATAGTTGCCAAACCCAAATATAAACTAATCCCAACAATATCACATATTGAAGTTACAAGCGATACACTACTACTAGCAGGGTCGACATTCATTTTGCTAAATAGAAACGGCAATGATACACCGATAAGGCTACCAATTAAAACTATACTAATCATAGAAACTCCGACCACGAAGGATATCATCATGCCACCTCTTAGATAGCCAATAGAAGACACAGCAATCGCCATGGTTATTCCAAGTAGCAAACTAACAAAGCATTCTTTCAAAAACATTATAAGCCAATCATTTGTATTAATATCTTTGATTGCAAGGGAGCGAATAATTAATGTAGCTGATTGACCGCCTGCATTACCACCGCTACTTATAAGAAGTGGCATAAAAAATATAAGCACAATATACTTTGTTATAATATTTTCATAAAAGCCTATAACAGTGGCTGATATCATATTCATAAATACCAAAATAAGTAACCATGGAATACGTTTAATATATAATTTAAAAATTGGAGCATTTTTTATATCTTCATAGAGATTGACAGAACTACCAGAAAGCCCTACCATTTTATGCATATCTTCTGTGTATTCCTCTTCTGCAACATCCATAATATCATCAACTGTAACTATGCCAAGCAAAGTATTTTCAGAATCAACAACAGGCAATGCTATAAAATCATATTCCTTAATTAAATAAATAGCCTTCTCTTGGTCTTCATATGCTGAAATAGAAATTATATTTTTATTCATTATGTCTATAATATTTTTTTTCATATCGGAAAAAAACAAAGCCCTTATACTAATAAATCCCAAAAGTTTTTCATCATTATCAACTATATAGGCTATATCAAATATCTCAGAATCATGACCTTGATTTTTTATTATATTTATAGCCTCTTTCACAGATTGAGCTATATTTATTTCTATATGTTCAAGTGTCATAAGACGCCCAACACTATCTTTTGGGTAGCCTAAGAGCATTAAAGCAATATCTAAATCATGACCTTTGAGCAATTTGAATATACGTTTTGTTACAAAGGCAGGCAGCTCTTCAAACAAACTCGTTCTATCATCAGGCTCCATCTCTTCTAACAATATAGAAATTTCATTATCTTTCATAGAGTTGATAAGCTCTTTTTGTTCATTCATTTTCATTTCAGAAAATACACTAGCAGCATAGTATTTATTTAATAGACGAAATAAAATAAGTTTATCTTTTTTGTTTAATGATGATATAAGCTCACTTGTTTCTATAGCAGGCCATAGATTAATAATATCTTTAATATCATTGTAATTATGATTTTGCATCATATCACTTATTTCTGGTTGTAAAAGTTGTTTTAACATAAGTACCTAACTCTAAATTTTAATTTATAAAAGTGGAGAAATTACTCGGCATAAAGAATTCCTTAATCTAATAAATATATTTCTCTTTTTCCAGTCTTTAATCGTTATCTCTTCACAAAAATCAATATCCTCTATAAATTGAGATTTAAATTTTTTCGTTATATTATCATCATAGATAACAGCATTTACTTCATAATGTAGCAAGAGGCTTCTTATGTCCATATTACAAGAGCCTACAGATGTTATAATATCATCTATAATAACATTTTTGGAATGTAAAAAGCCTTTTTTATAAAGTAATATGCGAACACCAGCTTCGAGTAAAATTTCAAAATATGTATGAGCAGCCCACCAAGCCACTCGTTTGTCTGGGATGCCTGTTATCATGAGCAGTATCTCAACACCACTCAAAGAGGCAGTTATAAGGTCATGCATAATCCCTTCATCGGGCACAAAATATGGCGACTGTATATATACATATTCTTGAGCCTCTGTTATCATCCTCGAATAAACCATATGTATGGAATTCCATTTTGAATCCGGCCCTGAAGAAAGTATTTGCATAGGCAAAGCATTACAATCACGTTTATTATTAATAACAGATATATCATGCATAATATCTGGATAATCATATATATCTCTACCGCCTGTATTATACCAATCGGTAAGAAATATATTTTGCAAAAATAATACACTTTCACCCATAACTTTTATATGTGTATCACGCCAACTATCAAATCTTTTGCCACCGTTTATATATTCCAATCCAATATTCATCCCACCAGTGAATGCCTCTATGCCATCTATAATTATTATTTTTCTATGATTACGATAGTTTACATACTTCATAAAAAATAATGAAAAAGGATCATGAAAATATGAAAATAATACCCCAGCCTCTCGCAATTCTTTTATATATGAATGCTTTATTTTTAACAAACAACCAACACCATCAACTATAACACGTACAATAACATTTTGTTTTGCTTTTCTTATAAGAATATCTTTTATTTTACAACCAATTTCATCTGAACGAAGAATAAATGTTTCTATATGTATATGTGTTTGTGCTTTTTCTAAGCAATCTATTAAATCGTCAAAATATTCCTTCCCATCGAAATATATTTTTATATTATTATATATAGTTAGAGGTGCACTGCTGCTTTTCAAACATGTATTTGCTATTCTTATATCTCTATAGTCATAACTACTTTTGCTAAGGTCAATATTATTGATTTCTTCTTCTTGCTCATCAATCTCTTTAACAAAATATTCTCTGATGATTTCTTCTGGTCGATAAGCAATTATTTGATTTTTATCTTTACTCCAATTTTTACCAACCAATATATAAAGAATAGCGCCAACAAAAGGCAGCAATATTAGAATCATTACCCAAGCGAGAAAAGATTGCGGAGAACGATTGTCCAAAAGAAGCACTATCGACAAAATTATTATATAGGATAAAAAGAATATAAGAGATATATTGACAATACTAATAGGCAACGACATTCTACTTCCTCTGTTTTTTACAACTATCGGATATTATAATATTTATAGATAAAGCACAATGATATATAAAATACGTTTTTTTAATTACTAAAAGATATGACCCCTTCTAATATCGCATCAAACCTCTCTGGTTCAATAAATTCTATATTTTCATAAATAGAGCTCGCCGCAAATCCACCAATACTTAAAACAAAAGCATGTACCGTTTGTTTTTCATTTATATAATTTTCAAAATTTTCTATTGTATCTTTACGTATTTTATTACCTTTTGTATCTAAGGCCTAAGCACATAAATATGACTGTCCTTCTTCAGAGAATTTTTTCATAGCTGTAAAGTATATAAGTGTTTCAGTTTTTTTCATATGACTAGTTACTATATAGCCATTTAATGTCAAAACATTATACAAATGTTTTTCTAAATACTCTACAATATCTGTTTTTAATGCGGTTCTAAATGAATGATTATTTATTATAGTTGTATATGTTTTTATTTTTTCATCTATATCTAAATATATATTTCTTAATGTTTTTATAATCTTCCATTGTTCCAATGCTTTTTCATAACTTTTTTCACCAACAAATATTTGAGCATAATGATATCTTTCATCAATAAGACTTTCATCTCTAATATAGTCTTCATTGTCAAGCAAGTAAGAATAATATTTTTTTGTATTTTCATAATCTTTCATACTATAGTAAGAATTACCTAATAAAATACTTGTATCTTTTTTAAGTTCATCACTTTTTTCAAACACGATTGAAAAATATTGAACAGCATCTGCATAGTTCTTTTCAGAATAAGAAATTTTACCCGAAAGCAAACTATATATTAACTGCTCTCCATCAAGCTCTACTGCTTTACTAATATACTCTTTGGCCATCTTATAGCCTTTGCCTTTAAATGCTATATCTGCCAATAAATAATACAATGTTGGATTTTGCGAGTTTAGTTCAAGTGCTTTTAATAAGTATTGATTAGATACAGCATAGCTCCCATTTTTGTATGCAAGTGTAGCTGTTTCCATCATAGTATCAAAATCATCAAATGATAATTTAGCAGCCACTTCAGAAGTTTCGAGGGCTTTTTTTGTATTGCCAGTCTCTTCAAACATCTTAGCTAGCATTTTATAAACTTTGACTTCGGTTATATCTGTTGTAAATACACCACCATCGATAATCCCTTGTAGCTGTAGCATAGCAAGGATATATTGTTGCTGCTCAGAATACATATTTGCAGCCACCCATAAAACCTTAGGGTCCTGCCTCTGTTTAATCTCAAATTGATCCAAATACTGTGAAACCAAATCAAATCTTTTTTCTTTATATGCATCATACATCTTCTTTAATTTATTATCAAAATTATTGGCAGATACATAAAGTTGTATGAAAAATACAATTATTATAGATAATATTGTTATTATAGGTACTGTAATCAAATTAAACCTCTATTCATAATATACTACAGGATGCTCAAGTATTTCAGATTCATTCAACGCTTCTACTATCTTTTGTTCTAATTTTTCTATCAAAATATTTATTGATGCTGTTGTCTGTGTCTTAGAAAAATCAAATCCCGCAACGGATACAGAAAAATTTAATTTTATTAATTCATGATCGGCATTCTCCGCTTGATGATAGATGTCCATATTTGCAAGTAAATCAAAGAATATTTCTGCAGCCTGACAAGCCCCTTCTTCGGTAGCAAATAGTAAAGAATAAAGACAGCCATCCTTTGAAAAAAGTTGATTTTCCCCACTCCTACTTCTATATTCAATAGTATTTATAACATCTCTCTCAAACAATAAATATTCATGCATACCATATTTTTCAATTATTTTTTCTCTATTTGTAATCCTATAAGCGATCACACCAATAGCACATTTATTTCTAAGAGCAAATGCCATAGTGCTGTATAAACTTGAATTAAATGCCATTTCTTTCATGAGAAATTCCTCATCTGCATTTAAAGAGAGGGCTTCATCAGAAACTATAAATAAAGTTGAATCAAATGAAAAAGCCTCTAATATTATTTTATAAAAATAGAAAAACAAATATCTAAGCATACATATCAAGTATATTGATAAAATAAAATTTGTGATAATAAAAAGAATATAAAGTATTGTGCCATTTTCTTGCATTAATATATTATGAAATGTCCCATAATAAAAAAATGAAGATATAATAGCGAATGAAATAATAAAAAACAGTAGAAAATCGGTTGTTCTTTTTTTAAATTTATATGACCTATCACTAATTAGTAACATGATAACAGAAAAGAACCCCAAAAGAAGTGATAATGCTATTATAAACCATATACCAAATTTTATAGAATCGTACATCGAAAATATAAAATCTCTTATATTTTCAACTTGTAATATCGCGTTAAATGCAAATATAGGAATTGCATATAATAAAAATATTATAAACCCTGAAATACTGCTAAAAACAAAAGCAATAAGCATAGAGTTTCTTTTATTTTCCATAATTTTTATACACCTATAAAACAAATTTTAAATATTTCTAAATAATTGTTTTTTCATACTACTTATATTTTTTATATCATCCAAACCTATCGAACACATAGCCCTTTTTATCTCATCTATAAAAAGTGAGGCTTGATATTCGATGCCCTTACTACCTTTCCCAAATGAGGCTATAGTAAATGGTCTACCTACACCTATAATATCGGCACCTAACACATAACCTTTTAGTATATCTGATCCATCTCTAAAACCACCGTCACATATTATCTTGATATTATGTTTATATTTAGCCCTTATAGTTTTAGCAATGGAGCCTAATACATCTATTGTAGATGGCACACTCTTCATACTCCTGCCACCTTTATTTGAGATATATAAAATACTAACGCCAGCTCTCGCACAAAGTAAAGCATCTTCTACACCCATAATCCCTTTAACTACAAAAGGAACATTTACACTTTTAACAAGCTCTTGTATATCTTTATCCGTCTTTGTACTAAAATTAGATGACGACATATTAGAATTATTTGAATTGTCAATATCAATATCGATTCCCAAAGCATTAGCCCCAGCTTTCTCAGCCTCTTGTAATCTTTTTATTAAAACAGATTGAGAACGAACAGGTTTTAATATAACTGTATTAACAGAGGATTGATTAGAACTCACATGCTGTAACATCGAATAATAATCTTCTTCTATACCATTATCTAACAAAATAGAGAGAATTCCGCTATTAATTGAACCATTTATGACATCATTTAGATATTCTTTTTTACTTATGATACCACCAAGATTTTCTATATCTGAAAAAGCTGCCATAGCAATAGGAGCTTCAAGGTGCGATCCAAAAAATTCGGTTTCAGTATTTATCTCAAAATGTCTATGTATAAGATTTGGAACAAAGATATATTCATTCAATGATTTAATATTTCTCATGAAAGATTCACCGCCGCCGCTGCCACCTATACCATATATTTGACCATGACAATATAGCCCATCACAAACATTACAACATTTACATATCCCATTAAATTTTTCTCTAGCTGACCTTTTTATCTCTTCAAGCGTAAGTGATTTATGTGTTGTAAGTTTTATTTTTACAGTATCTAATACCTTATTAGCAATAGCAATAGCCTCGTCTCGAGTATCTGCGACGGTTATAACATTGCCTGCTTTTTCAAGATTGTTAGTAGGGTTAGTTAATATATCACCTACCTTCGCACGCATAAATATTTCTTTAACACCCTCTATACTCAAAGCTTCATCAATGCCATCTATAGATTCAACAATACCTGAGCCCGGTATAAATGCCTTTTCAACAGAGACTTTATCCCACTTAGGAGTTAAATCGCTTGGCGGCAATCCTAATGAAATCTCAATTGCATTTCTTATTAGGTTTACACCACTAGAAAATGGATATGTATAGGCACTCATAAATCCACCAGAAAGACGTGCTGCAATTTCGCCTATCTTAGCCCCATCCTTTGTAACTTTTATATCACCTTTGGCAGCCCCAGTTTTTAACCCCAATGCCCTTATGCCTTGCTTCATAACATCTATAGCATCGTCTATTTGTTCTTGTGGGAGATTAGATGGTATTACATGCCCTATCTCTATAAAAAATGGCGGATACTCTATAAGCCTATCAGCAACACCTGTAACATATATTTCACCATCAGATATAAGCATATCTATAGAAAGCTCTGGTCCTTCCATATATTCTTCTAATATAATTTCGCCAGATGGGGAAGCACTTTTTGCCCTATTAAAGCCATTAAGTAGATGCTCCTCTCTTTCTATTTTCATAACACCACGAGCACCCATATTATCAACAGGCTTGATTACAACAGGTTTTGTTAGTTTTTTAAAAGCAGACAAAGCCTCTTCATAACTCCATATTGGATAGAAATCTGGCTGTGCTATATTATGTTTGCGAAATCTTTCACGCATTCTTATTTTATTAGTTGCAGCATAAGCATCTTCGAATTTATTACCAGGTAATTCTAAGGCAGCTTGAACGGCAGCTACTGTGGAAGAAGCATCGGTACCAACTGTGATAACAGCATCTATTTTCATTTTTTCTGCTATGTTTTTGGCAGAACGAACACATCCTTCTATATCCCTTGTAGATGCTATAACAGGTAAATCTGCCAACTTCATCCCCGTAGCATCTTTGTTATAATCAAAGACAATAGCAAATAAACCTAGCTCTTTTGCTATTTTTATTGCTGGAGTTTGTAAGAGACCTGCTCCTATAATTATAATACGTTTTTGTTCTGATACCATAGATGTTCCTTTATCTTAGCTATCTATGATTGTATATTTTATTGATAGTTCTTGCAATATACTCTAAACACTTCTTTAATAGCAAAAAATTATAATTTAAGCATTCTTCATTAGACAGCCAAATTCATATCGACACTAGAATAAACTTCCTTAGCCTTTTCATATAACCTAGCAGCCTCTTGATAATTGCCTTTTATAAAAGCTATATTTCCCAAATGAAAATATGATGTCGATGATGGCTCTTTATTAATAGAATCTTTATATTCTTGTTCGCTATTTTCTAAATTCGGATACAAATCTTGAAGATTTTTATTTCTCAAATCCTTTAATGATTGAGTCTTTTCATTATCAGCAGGGAATAATTCAACAGCCTTGATATACATCTTTTCAGACTTTTCATATTCTCCTGTTTCATATAAACATAAACCATAGTTTTGATAATCTAGCGATACGCCAAAATCATATTTTTCGATTTTTTCATAGTACCATGAGGCTGATTTATAATCTTTTTTATCTTTATAAAATTTCCCAAGAAAAGACAAAGCCTCTTCATCATTTTCTTTTTTGCCTATTATACTTTTATAAACCGATGCCGATTTCTCTATATCTTTTATTTCAAGGTATAGTTCAGCATATCTATGATAAGGCAATAATGCATCTTGCTTATAATTAGACAAGCCTGATTTATAATATTTTATAGCATTTTCGATATTTAATTTTTTACACTCTATTTCACCAAGCATAAAATAGGCCTCAGGGCAAGACCAATCTTTTAAAAACGCCTCAAGCAATATCTTAGAATTGTCATAATCATTTTGTTTATATAGGCTTGAAGCAACATCAATATAGATTTTCATGTCTTCAGAATTACCTAGACGAGTACTTCTTCTTAATGCCTCAATAGCCTCTTCTATTTCGCCCCTAACTAAAAGGTCAGTTGCTAATACCATTAATTTCTTTGATTTCGTAGACATAAAACACTACTCCTTTATATTATTACTATAAAATGATCTCGGTCTAGCATAAACCTCTTTAGCAAACTCGCTTTGATGATTTTCCCCAAGATTATCAAAAGCAGATATTGTAAAATAATAAAGTGTATCATTTTTTAAATTATTAATTATGTACTCATTTGTTTTACTTACAACTATGGGGCTATTTTCAGTATCATATGTGCCGGGCTTTGTCCCATAATATATTTTATATCCTGTAACACTTGAAAATTGGCTAACACCTCTCCATACCAGTTTTACCGATTTATCACTTGCATAAGCCTTTAAATCTGTTGGCATAGTCGGTGGAGGTAATATCTCGTAATCTATAGACATACGCCCTACCATAGGTGTTGTTTCATTATTTCCTGATGAAGTAAGTATTAATTTAATCTGTATATATCGAGAGTTAATATTTATGTTAGAATTTGGGTCAAAAGTTTTCCATTCTACTTGGCTATCATTTTCTAAAAAATACATTTGTGATGCCCTATAATATATAAAAACATCATTACCATTTTCTAATTCTCTTTCAACATTTATATTACTTATGAATGAATATTGACTCTCCAAATCTATAACTTTAGTTACAACTTCAGATTGATTTCTATACTGTTCTATATTAAATTTGTTTTTTGCTATTTTAGTAATACTAAATTCATCAATCTCACCTAAAAAACCACCGCCAACATATACAGAATTTTGATTATTATTTTCAAATTTTGGATAATAAATAGAGCCATATTGCTGACCTGTACTTGTTACATATACTATTTCTTCTTCTCTACCATTCAAATATTTGGTGAGTCTACCCGTTGAGGCATCAAAACTTATACTATGATGAGACCATTCATTTGAATTTAGAAAACTACCTGCAGATAATTCTATAGCCTTCGATTCACCATTTAAAAAGAAAAAATTATCAAATTTCCATATAAGCCTATTTTTTTCAACATATGCTATCATACCACCATATGATTTTTGCCCATCATCTGTTTCATAAGGACCTAGTTTTGATAATACCTTATTATTTATCAAAAATTTAGCGGGCTTTAGAAAAAATTCTATAGTAAAACTTGATATATTATTAGAAGTATTGAAAAAGGTATTTGGCTTTGGTATAAGTTCTATAAAATAATTTTTATTTGGAAGAAACAAAGAAGCTGTTCCATATCTAGGGAGCCCATATTTATCATCATAGTCTATACTTGATGCTTCATAATTATCCATAACATCTGTCAAATTGCTATCAAAATGCATAAGTAAATCATGATAATATGTTGGTGTTTGTTTATTATCTGGTATTTTAAAATCCCTTAGCCCATTTCTTAATTTTGTAAGATCACTATTTTTGTAATAAAACATATTCGTATCACTTGGTGTTATTATGTAGGAAGCAGCATAAGTCATACTACCAATAAACAGGTGTACAAGTAAAGTTAATTTTAAAATATTGATGTTTTTCATATTATAATACATTTAAAAAATTTAGATTTCTTTCGTTATTGTCGTCTTTTTATCATATGACATTACTATTTTTTGTTAATTTTAAGAGTGTATCGACAATAATAAGATTTAAATAGATATTTTTATATAAAAAATTGTATTTTTTATATAAAATCTATAAAAAAAAGTTGACTTTCAATATTCTTATAGTATAATATGTAATTAGTTTTGAAATATTGATATGTATATCGATATATCAATATAAGTTAATATAGGAGTTCAATTAATGAGTAAACGTATTTATGTAGGAAATCTGCCTTTCAGTGTAACAGAAGAAGAAATCAGGAGTATGTTTTCAGCGTACGGAGAGGTTATTTCTGTAAATATCATAAGTGACAGAGAAACAGGTAGATCTAGAGGTTTTGGTTTTGTAGAAATGGGTGAAGATGATAGCCAAAAAGCTATAAGCGCATTAGACAATACTGAGTTTAGTGGTAGAAAACTTCATGTAAATGAAGCTAGAGAAAGAACAGAAAGAACACAAAGAACTAGCAGATATTCAAACAATCGATAATTGATCTGTTTTGAATTGCTCTAGTTTTAGTTAATTTTTTAATATTGTGAATTTGTAATTGTTTTTTTGTTAAAATTTTATGATAAGATATTTTAATCATTGTTGTTCTAGTTTAAGAAGAAGATTATTATTTTTACTGATATTTTATTTTACTATAAGCTTGTGCATTTATTCTTATGAACTTCGGCTACACTTCGCTAATTCTTCTATAAGAAATGGTGAGGTTGTGGCCGATGTTTATGTTTCTCAGCAATTGCCTGCAGAAGTTGTGAATTATGTACAAAAGAGTATTGTTGTTGTATTAAGCTATCGTTTAGAACTCAAAGAAAAAAAGTTTTTTTTCGATAGAAATATATCTAGCCTTTATTTTAATAGAAAAATATATTATGATTTTATTAAAGAAGAGTATGTTATTGTTTTATCGGAAAATGGTAAAGAAGTAAGGGCTACTGATTTTGATGATATTTCGAAATATATTTATGATATAAAAAATATATATATAACAAAATCTTACGATTTAAACAATGAAAGTACATACTGTTATCGAAGTCGTCTGAGCCTAACATTCATAAACGCCTACCCATATTTAGATATATTTTTCACACTTATAACACCAATTAAGTATAGAATTAAGTGGTTATATAGCCAACCTTTTAAGAAAGCTAGTATCCATTAGGTTAAAAAATCTTTTTCTGAAAAAACAATCCCTTCAAATACATAATATTCTATATCGTTAGTATTTTTCCAAATATCTTTATCAAGCCCCGCTTTCAAACATGTATTGGAAATAAAATCATCTCTATTCATATTATGTTCTTTTGCAACTTGAGGTAATAACAGCCCTCTATGAGAACCTTTTCTAATTACAAGCCCATGTTTATGCAATATAAATTCATCAATTGTCTCAATAGATTCTATTGGTGTAAGTATAGTTATCGATATATTTATATGAGGTAATTCATCTTTTGAAACTATATTAAAGCGATTATCCGAAAATGCAGAAGCATGAGCCATAGAAATCACAGCCTCTAACAAACTCATAATAGGCTCAACATAACCAATGCAACCTCTAAGTGCCCCATTCTTTTCAAGTGTTACAAAAACACCGCTATGCTTTTGAAGTAATTTTTTATCCTCTTCAATAATATCTATTTTTATAGTATCTATATTGTATCTCTCTGAAATAGCAAGTCGAGCTATATTCAAGAGATATTTTTTTATTTCATTTGTATACAAAATATTAATCCTCATAAACTTTCATCTTAATAATACCAATATTAACAATTTTATTTTTATTGTCAATTATAAATACTTTATCGTTATTGAAATTTGCTATCTTTATATTTTACAAATTAGAAAAAAATTACTTTTAGTATATAATGCTTTTCAGCATATATAAGGATAATTAAGTTAATGAAAAATTGCATAAAAATTTTAAATGCCAAAGAACATAATCTAAAAAATATATCACTAGAAATACCACATAAAACATTAACAGTATTTACAGGTGTATCAGGCAGCGGTAAAAGTAGCCTTGCATTTGATACGATATTTCAAGAAGGACAACGTAGATATTTAGAATCTCTTTCATCTTATGCCAGGCAATTTTTGGGTGTAATGAATAAGGCAGATGTAGAACATATTGAAGGGCTTTCACCAACAGTATCTATAGATCAAAAAAGTGTCAATAAAAATCCACGCTCTACAGTTGGTACCGTAACAGAAATATATGATTTTTTGCGACTATTTTTTGCTCGACTTGGGATACCATACTGCTCACAATGCGGACATAAAATATCAAAACAAAGCGAACAACAGATAGCACAGTCAATAATTAGAGATTTTGAAAATGAAACTATACTTATACTTGCACCAATTATACGTGATAGAAAAGGCGAGTATCGTAAAGAAATAGAAGATATCAAAAATGCAGGCTATATCAGAATGCGTATCGATGGGATAGTATACCATTTAGAAAATGATGAGATACCAGAATTAAAAAGATATGAGAAGCATACACTAGAAATTGTTCTCGACAGAATAAAAGTAGAAAACAAATATATAACCAGAATGATAGATAATATCGAAAGAGCGACAGGTATTACTCATGGGCTTGTAGCATTTTATCAGGAACATGAGCAAAATATAGAAGAAGAAAATGAAAGTAATAATAAAGAGAATATAAAAAAAGTTAGCAAAAAAACAAAATTAAAAAAGCATGCTGATGATGAAAAATATTATAGGCTATATACAACAGAGCGTTCATGTGCAAATTGTGGGCATTCTATAGTTGATATAGAGCCGAATCTATTTTCATTTAATAATCCCATGGGGGCATGTACGGCATGTAATGGGCTTGGAGTGGAATTTCATTTTTCAGAAAGCCTTATCGTTGATGATGAAAATCTAAGCATAGAAGAAGGTGCATTAAAATGTTTTGTCGATGGACATATTGGTTTTGATTTCGACTATGGCATGAATGAATTAGAAGAAATAGCAAAGGCATATAATTTTAATATAAATAAAAAATGGAAAAATTTCACCGACAAAGAAAAAAAATATCTTTTATATGGTACTGATAAGGCTATAAATTATACCAAAAGGAAATGGGGTAAATATAATAAAGTAAAAGAGAATATCACGGGCATTCTTACAAGGCTAAAAAGAAATTATGAAAAATATAGTATAAGCTATTATTCTTCGTTCATGGAAGAGATAATATGTAATGAATGTAATGGTAGTCGTATAAATAAAGAAGCTATGTCTATAAAATATGGTGGCAAAAGTATAGCTAATTTTTCATCGATGACAATAGAAGAGGCTTATAATTATTTTTTAGATATACAAGAAAATAATAAACTCAAAGCAAATCAAAAGATAATCGGCGAACCTATTGTTAGAGAGCTTATTTATAGGCTGACATTTTTGATGAAAGTAGGATTATCATATCTCTCAATAAATAGAACATCCCCTACCCTCTCGGGCGGAGAATCTCAACGTATAAGACTTGCAGCACAAATAGGCAGTGGGCTTGAAGGTGTATTATATGTACTTGATGAGCCTTCAATTGGGCTACATCAATCTGATAATAAAAAATTAATTGATTCTCTAAAAACATTACGAGATAAAAATAATACTGTAATAGTTGTAGAGCATGATAGAGAAACAATGGAAGAGGCAGATTTCATTGTAGATATAGGCCCCGATGCGGGAGTACATGGCGGCGAAATTGTTGGCATTGGCTCATTTGATGATATACTAAAAAGCAAAACATCGCATACAGCAAAATATTTACGTGGTGATGAAAAAATTGAAATCCCAAAAGAAAGAAGAAAGGGCAATGGCAATTTTTTAACTATAAATGAAGCATCGCAGTTTAATCTAAAAAATATTACAGTATCATTTCCGCTAGCAACATTTATAGCCGTTACAGGGCTTTCTGGTAGTGGAAAATCTACATTGATTGAAAATATTTTAATGCGTAGTCTATTTAATCATTTTTATAATAGTAATTTAAAACCCGGTAAACATAATGGTATTGATGGGATTGAACATATAGACAAAGTTATTGAAATAGACCAGTCACCTATTGGTCGTACACCCCGTAGTAATCCAGCGACATATACAAAACTATTTTCGCCAATACGTGATTTATTTGCAGGTATGAAACTTGCCAAAATGCGTGGATATGATAAAGGGCGTTTTTCATTTAATGTAAAGACTGGTAGATGCCCTAGTTGTGAGGGTGCGGGTGTTGTAGAACTAGAGATGCAATTTTTATCAAATGTATCTGTTGTATGTGAAGAATGTGCGGGCAAGCGTTTTAATCAAGAAACACTTGATATAAAATATAAAAACAAAAATATCTATGAAGTATTAGAGATGAGCGTTTCTGAAGCAAGAGAATTTTTTGATGGCATAGGATCTATCACAAGAATTCTTGATACAATGCTTAGTATAGGCTTGGGTTATATAAAACTTGGGCAACCATCCACAACGCTTTCGGGTGGCGAGGCACAACGTATAAAACTTGCAAGCGAGCTACATAAAATAGCTACAGGCAATACTTTCTATGTACTTGATGAGCCAACAACGGGGCTACATTTTGAAGATATAAAAAAATTACTCAAGGCTTTACAATCTCTTGTTGACAAAGGCAATACTGTACTCGTCATCGAACATAATCTTGATGTTATAAAATGTGCCGATTATATTGTCGACCTTGGTCCAACTGGTGGGGCGAAAGGTGGGTATATCATAACAAAGGGTACACCCGAGCATGTAAGCAAATCGAAAAAATCTCTCACATCTATAGAATTAAAAAATGTACTCGAGGACAATTATAAAGCCAATACTATTTCTAATTCAAATGGCGAGCATGCTATTCATAGTATAAGAGAAAACACGCTTGTCATAGAAGGGGCGAGAAAACATAATCTAAAAAATGTATCACTTACTATTCCAAAAAACACATTAACTGTAGTTACTGGTGTGTCTGGTAGTGGAAAAACCTCTCTTGCCTTTGATACTATATTTAGCGAAGGACAAAGGAAATTTGTAGAATCGCTCTCCACATATGCTAGGCGGTTTCTTGGTAGGCTAGAAGATGCATCTGTTGAAAAAATACAAGGGCTCGCACCAGCGATTGCAATCGACCAAAAAAATATAAATCGCAATCCTCGTTCAACAGTCGCAACCGTTACAGAGATATACGATTATCTTCGGCTTATATATGCAAGGATTAGTAGCCCTCATTGTAGCGATTGTAAAGATGATAGTAAGCCACTACAAAACACTAGTCCATCATCGCTCTCACTCGAATTAATTAAAAATTATAATGGCTATAAATTAAATATAATAGCACCGCTTTATAATTCATCGATGAAACATAGATTCGCCCTAACAAACAGCGATATAAAAAATATAAACAAATCACTCAAAAAATCTATGGAATCTGGCTATATGAGGATAGTTATAAATAAAGACGAATATATTATTGAAGATATTACAGATGATGATATAAAAAACATAGAAAAAGAAGAGATATATTCTGTTGGCATTGTTGTCGATAGAATAATCGTTGATGATGAAAAGCGTGCGAGAATAGCAGAGGCTATTGAAAAATCTATGGAAATTTCAAATGGCATTGTCCATGTCAAACTTATAAAGGGCTTAATAAATATAGAAAGCTATCATACAAAGTTCTTGGCATGTTTACAGCATGGTGTCATGTTTGAAGATGAAATTACACCAAGGCATTTTTCATTTAATTCACATTGGGGTTATTGTGAGGATTGCAAAGGTATCGGTACCAAACCAACATTTGATAGACGCCTTGCAATAGCTGATGAAACAAAGCCTATGTTAGACGGTGCATTAGATGAAGGACTACATAAAATATTTTCAGATATAAATAAATCTTATACATGTTTTCTCAAATCTCTAATGAAAAAGCATGGTATTAAAAATAAATCTTTATACGAAGTTGCCTACAAAGATTTGGATGATAATATAAAAGATATAATGTTTGATGGTGATGATATATATAGAGGGATAGCAGATACTATTGTCAATTGGTATAATGATAATGATGTTACAAGTGATGGCTATAGCGAATGGAAGCATAATTTTGTGAAATATATTATACAAGAAAAATGTAGCGGTTGTAATGGAGAGAGGCTTAACAATATAGTACGTAGCTATAAAATACTATCATACAATATCAGCGAATTATGTATAAACACTGTAGAATATTTAACTAACTTTTTTAATGATATTGAAAATAATCTTAGCAAAACTCAAATCCAAATTGCAAAAGAAGCTATAAAAGAAATCAAAACTCGGCTGTCATTTTTAGAACATGTTGGATTATATTATCTTACACTTAACAGAGGCTACTCTACCCTCTCTGGTGGCGAGGCTCAACGTATAAGGCTTGCAAGTCAGCTCGGTAGTAAATTGACTGGTGTATTATATGTACTTGATGAGCCTACAGTTGGGCTACATCCACGTGATACTGATAAGCTATTAACAACACTCAATGAGCTTCGTGATATTGGCAATACATTAATTGTTGTCGAGCATGATAAAGATACAATGAAAACAGCAGACCATATAGTTGATATGGGTCCATATGCGGGCGAACATGGTGGCGAAGTTATATTTGAAGGGAAGTATAAAGATATATTAAAAAGTGATAATTCTCTTACGGCAAAATATCTAAATAAAAGCCTTACCCCTGTAATAAATAGAAATAGAGAGATAACAGAATTTGTAAAGATTAATGGATGCGAAACTAATAACCTCAAAAATATTGATGTAGTATTCCCGCTTAATACATTAACTGTAGTTACCGGTGTATCTGGTAGCGGCAAATCTTCTCTTGTAATAGATACACTCTACCCTGCCCTTATCAATAAATATAGCCCAACAGCAAAATATAAATCTGTAGAAAATATAGATAGTGTCAGCGAAGTTATACTAGTTGACCAAATATCCGTACAAGGCTCAATACGTAGCACGCTTGTTACATATACAAAAATATTTGACAAAATAAGGATGATATTTTCAAAAACAAAGCAAGCAAAAATATTAGGATTTAAGGCATCAAGGTTTTCATATAATAATAAAGAAGGCAGATGTAATCAATGCGATGGCAAGGGTATAAAAAAAGTAGCTATGCATTTTTTATCCGACCTCGAAATTGTATGCGAAACCTGCCATGGTAGTAGATACAATGAACAGACATTAGGTATAAAATTTAAAGGTCTTAATATATCCGAAGTATTAAACCTTACAGTCGATGAAGCGATATCGTTTTTCGATTTTTATAAGCCTATACATAATGTACTTGTAATGCTTTCTGAAGTTGGACTTGGATATATAAGGCTATCACAGAGGCTCGATACATTTTCAGGCGGCGAAAAACAGAGGCTAAAACTATCTAGAGAGCTTTCGAGAAATACAAAAGAAGGACATACTATTTATATTCTTGATGAGCCGACAACTGGGCTACATTTCGATGATATTAGAAAGCTTGTTATAACAATACATAAATTAATTGACAATAATAGCACAGCCATTTTGGTAGAGCATCACCCCGATGTTATGAGAAGTGCCGACCATATAATTGATATGGGGCTTGAAGGAGGATATGATGGTGGAAGCATTATTGTTGAGGGCAATATTGATTATATAAAAAATAAAAAAATAGGCTACACCTACAAATATATCTAACGACACTGGCTGTGGCTTAAGTTACACATTGTATAGTTTATTTAGCATGTAAATATATTTATGTTTTAGATAAACTCTATAACAGGCAACTTAAGCCTACACAGTAGCAACTTAAGCCTACACAGTAGCAACTTAAGCCTACACAGTAGCAACTTAAGCCT
>CAMRBQ010000028.1 GCA_947040495.1 uncultured Spirochaetia bacterium | reverse complement strand
TAACCATGCCAACGCCAATCGTTTTCACATTTGCTTGACAATAATATGCATATGGGATATTGGAATGGCAAGGCTTTTTATTCTAAGTTAGAAAAAGAGTATGGTGAAAGTGCTATATCTGATATTATGGCTATACAATAATAGTTTGTATTGATTTTGTTTGGAGATTAAAATAGACTATTTTATTTTGCAAAATTGTTAGTGGGGTATATTCTAGGTGGTCTTGGGCATGTTAATATTTTGGCAAGTATTTTATTTTTAGGAATGAGCTGTTTTGCTTTGGCAGGTTCTGGCGACCTTGATCAACTTGAAATAAAAATGATGCATGAGGCGAGATATGATGATGAGTTTTATGGCTTAGTAACAGCAGTAATCTCTATTATTGGTCCGATAATACTACCTAGTATCCCAATAGCTTTATACAGTGTTATAACAAATACAATCTATAGGCTCTCTATTTATTGCGGGAATAATACCCGGGCTTTTATGTGGTTTTGCATTTATGGTTATGGTTTATATTTTTGCTAAAATAAGAAATTATCCTCATTCAGAGAGATATAACATGGAAGGCAAGGCTTAAGACTTTTAAATCGTCATTTTTGGCTTTACTTACACCTGTTATAATTATTGTGGGTATATTTAGTGTACGTTACTCTCCAACAGAGGCTGTTGTTACCTTGTTATATGCTATAATTTTATGCTTATATGGGGATGTATTTATTTGTTGTTTCTAAGGTGGTAGATATTCCATTTGTTAACTTCTAGGTTATATGAAAATCCAAAAATTATTGGTGTAAAATAGCTGCCATCGATTTTTATTTAATGGAATATATTAAAACAGCATTTCCAAATCATGGTATATGGTTTGGCTCTGATGATCAGATTATGGCTTCTGTACCATATAAAATTGATGGAATAATAGGCTCTACCTATAATATTCTTGTGCATTTGGCAAAATCATTATTTGCTGAGGTAGAAATCTGCAATATAGATAAAGCAATGAGTACACAATCTTATATAAATGATATTATAGATATTTTTGTAAAAAATGGTATTTATTTATCTATGAAATATATCTTATCTTTTATGGCTTAGAAGAGGCACATTAGAGAGAGCCTTTTTAAAGACAACTGATAGCTACAAGAAAGATCTTAAAAATGCTTTTGATAAATATTTAAAATAATTAATAATTGCTTAAATATAAATGAGATCTAATATAATTTTATATATCCTGTTGTATAATATTAGATGATGCTATACGCTCCTATTTTTAATTGCAATTTTATATCTATTTTGATATAATATCGTTTAACATTTTAGGGTTGCTGTATTATGCCCTATTAATTTTATATATGGAGATTTATAGGAATGAAAGTATTAGTTATAAATTCAGGTAGTTCAAGTATTAAATATCAGGTTTTTCAAATGCCAGAATCGAGCGTTCTAGCTAAGGGATTAATTGAGCGTATAGGCGAAGAAAAATCAAATGTAAAATATAGCGCATCAGATGAAACAATAGAGATAGAAACTAAAATTGCAAATCATGAAGATGGTATGTCTTTAATATTCAAATTACTTACAGATAGTAAAAATGGTATTTTAAAAGATGTAAATGAAATAGGCTCTGTAGGACATAGAATTGTCCATGGTGGTGAGGCATTTACTGGAAGTGTTATAATTGATGATAATGTAGTCGCAAAAATAGAAGAATATTCTGACTTAAGCCCATTACATAATCCAGCCAATCTTACTGGTATAAATGCATGTAAAAAATCGTTGCAAGATACACCAATGGTTGGTTGTTTTGATACAGGCTTCCATCAAACTATGCCCGAGCATGCCTATCTATATGCTTTGCCTTATGAATATTATAAAAAATATAAAGTAAGAAGATATGGTTTTCATGGTACATCACATAAATATGTATATAATGAAGCTTGTAAAATTTTAGGTAAACCTAATGCTAATATTATAACTTGTCATTTAGGTAATGGCGGTAGTATTGCTGCGATTAAAGATGGCAAATGTATTGATACAAGCATGGGGCTTACACCACTTGAAGGCCTTATCATGGGGACACGCTCTGGTGATATGGATCCTGCGATTGTAACGTACCTTATGGATAAAATGAATGTTACAACAAAAGAATTAAATGATATTATGAATAAAAAGAGTGGGCTACTTGGTATATCAGCAATCAGTAATGATATGCGTACTCTTATTGAAGAAAAAGATAAAGGTAATAAAAAAGCCGAACTTGCAATAAAAATGTTTTGTTATCGTGTACGTAAATATATAGGCTCATATATGATTGCTTTGGAAAAAACAGATGCTATATTATTTACAGGCGGTATTGGCGAAAACAATCCGTTTGTTAGAAAATGGATTACAGAAAATCTTGAGTTTTATGGTATAGAAGTTGATGATAAGAAGAATAATACTCGCGGTGAAAGTATTTTCTCGAAAGATAGTGCAAAAATAAAACTTATGGTTGTAAGTACAGATGAAGAACTGTCTATCGCTATTGATACATATAATATTTGTAAATAATTATAGCAAAAAGTCGATATAATTATTGTACCCTATTTTTAGATTTTGGATTATCTTAATGAAGAAATTGCTGCTGTTTTTTATAATATTTATTTCATTTAGTCAGGTTATACTTACACAAACAATTGTGGAAACAAAGATAAGTCAAAGTGGGACGAGTGTTTCTATCAATGTTGTTGATGGCAATGCTTGGCTTCAAAATTACAGGGATATAAAAAAAAGGCCGCAAATTGTTGTTTGGGTAGAAGATGTAAGGCATGATTTTATAGAAACACTTTTTATTACAAAGTATCATGGTCAGCAAGAGGTAATTTCTAGTTCTGATATTCTTGATATTGTTTATCGTAAAGGAACTTTGCCACTTTGGTTGGGCAAGCAATATACAAAAACAGGGACATACCCTACTAAATATAATCATATGCCAGATGCTGTAACTTCGGCGACTCCAAATGGCGAATTGATAATTAATACAAAAGTTGATAAAAATATAAAAGAGGGATATATCTATATAGAAGTAAACAACATGGGTGATTATAATAGTAGACATACAGATTTTTTATATGGTCAACCATCTATAGTATATAGAGCCCTTGTAGATTTTAAGAAAAAAAATAAAACATATGATTTTGAAATTATTGGTTCGACATCTAGAAATGCTGAAGGCGTCTATTTTGAACATCTAAATGGTGTTACATCTGCAAAAAATATTATACGTAGTGCCACAATTACTGTTAAATAAAAAATATCTAATTTGTATATTTTCTTATGTCTGCCATATTGATAAGGGCTAGTTTAATTTCTTTTGTTAGGGCATTATGATATATAAAAGTATATAATTTGTCATCTATATATTTTAATACGATTGCACCTTCTGTTTTTTGTAGGACACTTAAATCAATTATTCCATTGTTTTCATAAAAACCTAGAAAGCCATCATCTGTTTGAAATAAAATTGATATGCCATTATTTAATCTATAATCCATTGCAAAAGTTGATATATTGTTGTCAGATTGTATTATTGCCTCATCTGTAATTTTTCTATTTAAAAACTTAAACTCCCTTATTATATTTGGGCTATCTTTTTTTATGTAAGCAATAACAAAATCAGTCCCATCATAAAAATATACTTGATATGAAAGTGCATTTTTTATAATGGGTTTATTATCATAGAATCGAAATTGTGTATTTGTTTCTCTTGTCGCATAAAAAATATTGCCATTATCTGCCTCTTCTAAAAATAAAGAGTACCCATCCTCATTTGCAAATGCTTTGATTTTTTGTAAAGGTTTATTTGTATATATGGCATCTGTAAAGAATACATTATTATAAAATCTTGATAGATAGGCATGTTTGTTTTTGTCTAGGAAAAATATGATGGGCTCTCTAAATGGAGATACTACTAAATCGATACTATTAAAATCGCTATTTTTTAAAATGTCAGCAGGGTAATTATTAAATTGAAAATTTAAATTATTGGCATATTGCAAAGAGCCTTCATCTTCATCTATATAAGCAACATGCACATTAAATGATATTGGGTCTACTGTTAGAGATATACTTTGTCCTCTGAATGTTTTATCATCAATAATTTGCTTTTTAAATGAGCTCCCTTTGCCTGTAACATAAACAGGTTTTTTTATAGATGTATCATAGTAGGCGAAATGGAGTCGTCTTTTTTTATCGATATATATATCGCTAATAGATGTTGGTTTATCATAATCTGCAATAGTCCATATATTTATAAACTCTAGTTGCCCCAACACGTAGTAGTCATATGAGAATATGGTGTCGTCTTTTACATATTGGGGATATATATTTATACCTATGAGAAATAAGGCTAAAAATATTATTACACGACTATAAATCCTCAATGGCATTTTCTCCTTCTGGATCTGGGGCTATAAATTTCACATGTATTATTTTATTATCGGAATTATAAATAGCTTTTATATGTTTATTATAAAGTGTTGAGCCTTCAATATAAACATTATCATCTATTTTGCAACCATATATATAGCTAGTCCCTTTTATAAGAACATCGCTTCCAATTATAACAGGCTCGCTATCACTTCCTGTAATGCAGACATGTCTTTCTATTTTAGTATTTTTGCCAATACGAACATGCCCTTGCAAATGATTTGTATGCATAATTTCTACATTGTCAGATATAATAAATTCCTGCCCTTCAAATGTAGTAATACGTACTCTATCATGGATGATAACATTTTCGCCAAATATTATATTCCCACTTAGTATAACATTTTCATGTAGCATTAGACCATAATTTATAGACACTCCACTTTCAATACGCACACCCTTACCAATATAAATATCAAGGGGTTTATCTTTTTTATCTAGTTTAATAATATTTGCTAAAATATCATCTGCTATAAAAAAATCATCTTTATCTGCGATTGTAATTATATCTTTAATTTTTTGATAGATATTATTTCTTGCAATATCTTCCATTTCTTTTAATACGCTTTTATTATTAAAGCCAAGTACAACATACATTTTTATAGGGCTCACAGCACCAACAGATAGATTCTCATTATTAAATATGCTAATTAAATCTGTTATATAAAGCTCTTTTTGTGCATTGTTTGTCTGTAAATAATCTATATATTTTTGTAAATATTCTATCTTGAATCCATAGACACCAGTATTATATTCTTTTATAGAAAGCAGTTCACTTTTTGTAAACTCAAATGTTTCATCTTTGTATTTTGTAATATAATTTTTATCTAAGGCTAATATATCTTTATGTTCTTTTATTTCAATTACAAAATCTTTATACTTACTTTTTGTTCCATCAAGTGTAAATTCTTTTGCCCTTACAATACGCCCATAATAATTATCTTTTTCATCACCCTCAAATATACCCGTCAAAGCCATCATATCTGTGTTTGATTCTACAAATGATACCTTAAATTGACTAATAGCCTCGCTATCTATAAGACCCATATCGGCATATATAATATAACAGTATTTTGTTCTTTTTGGTATTTCTACATTTTTTAATGCAATATTGACTGCATCACCAGTTCCATTTTGCTCTTCTTGAAATACAAATGAATTGTTCTCATGTATTCCAACAATACCTGCAACCTCAAGGGCTTTGATGCCAACAACAATAATAGTATTATTATTGCCTATACCACTATTCATAGCATGCCTTACTCTTTCGACAGTAGGTACCCCCCAAATAGGATGTAGCATTTTTGAAGTGCTGCTTTTTATTCTTTTACCATGACCTGCGGCAAGTATGAGTACTAAATTTTCATTTTGTGAAAATGCAGTCGATAATTTTTTTAGTTCTTCTCTTGTATTTATATTGTTCATTAATATCCCCTAGAGTTGTAATATTTATTTAGTTAATATAATTGTAAGTCATTTTTAATATTGTTTCAAATTTTTTAAAAATTATTTAATTTATATGTTATACTCAATATCAAAACTAATTTTAATATAAAGAGAGATTATGATGAAAAAATTAATTATTATAGTTATCGTTTTATTTATAGTAGCTTGTTCTGCAAATAAAAAACCAGTGATGACATTAATTACTAATGGTGGTAATAATAATTATTTATCTTTGCTAGAGAAGGGGGCGTTAGCTTCTGCTGAAGACAATAATATTATATTAAATTTTGTTACTTTTGATGAAGAAGCTAATTTTGAAGTACAAAAAAATATACTTAAAAATGAAATAGAAAAGATGCCAGATATTATCGCCTTATCTCCAATCGAAGGTGATTATTCTGAGGAAATAGAGAATATTAAAAACAAAGGGATAGAGTTTGTCGTTTTCAATTCAAAACTTGATATAAAAGATTCAAACAATTCAGTTGTTTCAGTATATATAGATAATGCGAGTATTTCATATTTGGTGGCACAAAAAATGTTTGATGTATTAAAATATAGAATTGAAGATTTTTCTAAAAGGAAGAAGGCAAAGATAGGGATATTGCAATATAATCATTCAACTGAAGCTAATACTTTTTCGGCTAAATTTATAGAGTCATTTAATAATCTTTCAGACTCTGATACAAATTTTAATACAAAAGGTAAATATGAAATTGAAATTAGGATTCCAAAAGTAGATGATATTTCTAATGCTCAAATAGATGCTAATTATTTTAAAGATAATGGTTTTGTAGGAATGTACTGTACTAGTCAAAAAATGGTGGAGGCTGCTATTGAATCTTATAGTGATATAGATATTGATTATGCGGCAAAAGATAATAAAAAAGTTATTATATGTGGGGTAGATTTTGGGGCTATACAAATGGATGCAATAAAGAGTGGTATTGTTTATGGCTCTGTTATAAAAAATCCATATCTTATGGGCTATTTTGTTGTAGAGATGGGGGTATTTAAATTTGCGGGGGATGTTGTTCTAGACAATACTATGGGGGTTGTATGGTATGACAAAAACAACATAGATAGCAAAGAAATATCAGCTTTATTGTATTAATTTATTATTGCAAATATTTAAAAATTAGATTTAGAAGTTATAAAAATATAATATTAGTTAATTCATTTTTATACTTAGAAATTAGAAATATATGATGATATTTCGTATAAAATAAATTTGATTAAATTTCAATTTCAATGTATCTTAGGTTCGTTATAGTTTAAATTTAATATTTTGGAGAAAGCACATGAAATTAGAAGATTTGAAACATCCTAAGCTAGTTGCTTGGGTCAAAGAGATCGCTTTAATGTGTGAGCCAAAAGATATTTATGTATGTGATGGAACAAAAGAAGAATATGATTGTTCTATGAAAGCATTATTAGATGTCGGGCTTGCGAAAGAACTTACAAAAAGACCAAATAGTTTTTCTTTTAGAAGTGATCCATCAGATGTTGCCCGTGTTGAAGACAGAACTTATATCAGTTATCCTGACAAGGATGATGCGGGTCCAACTAATCATTGGATGGAGCCTAATGAATTAAAGGAAATCATGAAAAAACTTTACAAAGGTTGTATGAAAAATCGTACAATGTATGTAATACCTTTTTCTATGGGTCCTGTAGGTTCAGATATTGCAAAAATTGGTGTTGAAGTAACAGACAGCCCTTATGTTGTATGTAACATGCATACAATGACAAGAGTTGGTACAAAAGTTGTGGATGTACTTGGTACAGATGGCGAGTTTATTCCTTGTGTACATTCTGTAGGTGCCCCATTAGCTGATGGCGAAAAAGATACAAAATGGCCTTGTGCTCCGATAGAGAAAAAATATATTTCTCATTTCCCAAATGAAAACCTAATTTGGTCATATGGTTCTGGATATGGTGGAAATGCTTTATTAGGTAAAAAGTGTTTGGCACTTCGTATTGCTAGTGCACTTGCACGTCGTGAAGGTTGGATGGCTGAGCATATGCTTATCCTACGCCTCACAAATCCTGAAGGCAAAAAATATCATATAGCTGCTGCATTCCCTTCTGCATGCGGAAAGACAAATCTTGCCATGCTTGAGCCAACAATCCCTGGTTGGAAATGTGAATGTGTTGGTGATGATATTGCTTGGATGAAAGTCGGCGACGATGGACGTCTTTATGCTATAAACCCAGAGGCTGGTTTCTTTGGAGTAGCCCCTGGAACTTCTTATGAATCAAACCCTATGGCTATGGAATCTATCAAAGAAAATACAATATTTACAAACTGTGTTGAAACAGATGATGGTGATGTATGGTGGGAAGGAATGGGACCTGCACCAAAGCATGGTATAGATTGGAAAGGCAAAGACTGGACACCTGAAACGGTTGATGATAAAGGTGAAAAAGTCAAAGGTGCTCATCCAAATGCTCGTTTTACAGCCCCTGCAAAGCAGTGTCCTGTAATTTGTCCTGATTGGGAAGACCCAAAAGGTGTACCTATAGACATATTTATTTTTGGTGGCCGCCGTGCTTCTACAGTCCCTCTAGTACATGAAGCTTCTGGTTGGGACCATGGTGTATTTATGGGTTCTATCGCTGCTAGTGAGACTACAGCTGCTAATATTGGTAGCGTTGGTAATTTACGTCGTGATCCATTTGCTATGCTTCCATTCTGTGGATATAATATGGGCGATTATTTCAAACATTGGCTTGATATGGGTGATAAAATCGGCGATAAAGCACCACGTATATTCTATGTTAACTGGTTCAGAAAAACTGATGACGGTAAATGGCTATGGCCAGGATTTGGTGAGAATGCACGTGTTCTTAAATGGATGTGTGATCGTGTTGATGGCAAAGTTGAGGCTATTGAAACTCCTATTGGTAAAATGCCAAAAGATGGAGACCTCGATATTTCTGGCTTAAAAATGGATGATGCTGATATGAAAGAGCTTATGAAAGTTGATGTTAATGCTTGGAAAGAAGAAGTTAAGAGTATTGAAGAGCATTATGGCAATTTCTCTCGTTTACCTGAGAGACTAAAGAAACAACTAGAAGAGCTTAAAAAAAGACTTGGTTAATTTAAGTTTATTCAGTAGTTAATGATAAAGTAGGTACTTAAGCA
The DNA here is from genome assembly GCA_947040495.1 of uncultured Spirochaetia bacterium. GTDB lineage: Bacteria > Spirochaetota > Brachyspiria > Brachyspirales > Brachyspiraceae > CAMRBQ01. The sequence continues at coordinate 13,449 of CAMRBQ010000028.1, read as the reverse complement.
TTTGTATATTATAAAAACTTAAGCCTATGCGGTAGTAAAGCGGGATGCTATGAAATTAGCCTCTCGCTTTTTTTATACGAGGTTTTTATATGGATGACAAAATATTTTTTAAGGGAGATGAAATTTATTGAGCCAGAGGACATGATTTGTCATACAAAAATGATATTACAAATAATTTAATCTAATACTATGAAATATAAAAAATGGAGTAGATGGGTTTTAAAAGTTGTAGATTAATTATAAAATAATTAATTTGCTAGATAAAGAATGATATTATATAATTGCCATATAATTAGAATTATACATTAAAAAATTATTAATAATTTATGAATACATCATTATTACTTATATATATTTTTGAAATATTAGGCACTATCATGTTTTCGATATCGGGTGCTATGTTTGCTATAAAAAATAAATTAGATTTACTGGGTATTATAATAATAGCATTTACGACAGCACTTGGCGGCGGCATTATAAGGGATATATTTATCGGGGCAATACCACCAAGGATATTTTTTAACTACCAATATATTGTACTTTCATTTTTATGTTCTCTTGTAGTTTTTGCAATATATAAATTATCTATATGTTATTTTGAAAGGCGAAAGCAAATACTAATAAAACTAAGCCTTGTTTTTGATGCTATAGGTCTTGGAACATTTTCTATAGTTGGCGTCAATATTGCAATAGAATCTCAATATTCACAAAATGCATTCATTGCTATTTTTGTTGGATTTATTACTGCTGTTGGTGGAGGTATAGTTCGAGATGTATTATGTGTAGAAATTCCTTCTATATTTAAACGAAATGAAATATATGCAACGGCGGCGATACTTGGTAGTGGTATTTATTATTCGCTTTATAAACTTAATATAAATGATACTTTTTCTAGTATAATAAGTATTATTATTGTTTTTGTTGTAAGAATGGTGACTATAAAATATAAGCTTTCTCTACCTGATATAAAAACTACTACATAAATATTGGCTATATTAAGTGAGAAAAATATAAAAAAGTTTAAAGCAATTATGCATACGCTTTAGTTATATATTTTTATTAATTTATTTAAGATTTGAATAATTTTAGTTTTATTCGATTGTTTATTAAAAGAATTGTTAGCAAGGCATTTACTTATGAAAATAAAAAATATCGCTATATTACATCCAACTTTGGGTTATAAAGGTGGGGCTGAAAATCTCATCATATGGACTATAAAAGAATGGCAAAAATATAATATAAAAACAATTGTATATACAGCTAGACTGAGAAATGATTTAATTAATGAAATTGAGCAAACATTTACTAATATAAAACTTAATCCATTCACTCTTAATAAAACAGCAAATCTTATATTAGATAGCATAGCGGATGTTGATGCTGTTCTCATACATAACTTTCCTGCCACGATATTTTGGGGGAAGGTATATGATATTGCCAAAAGTAAAAATATTACTTTACCCAAGAGTTTTTGGTATTGCCATGAACCAAGTGTCCGCCTTTATGGTAGCGATGAATGCACATATAAAAAATTACAAAAAACAATTGACCCAATTGCTCGATATACAATGCATCTCGAGAGGTATGGCATTAGTAAAGTTGATAAAATATTTGCAAATAGTTGTCGCACACAGGCACATATAAAACTTGTCTATAATAGAGAGAGTAGCGTTATATATCCTTGTAGTCCGATAGATACAATACAAAGTAGAAATAAAAATAAAAAACATTTTTTTTATATTGGTCGCATAGAGAAGCCAAAAAATATTGATATAGCGATAAGATGTTTTAAAAAATTCTTAGACAAAAGTGATGATAAGTCGATTAAATTTTTTATCGCTGGAAAGGGTAGATATGAAAATTATATTAAAAGTTATATTGAAAAAATGGATATTTCTAATAATGTAAAAATGCTCGGCTATATAACTGATGAAGAAAAAAATAATTATATAGAAAATGCATATGCTTTAATCTCTATTGCAGAGAGAGAGCCATTTGGTTTAAATGTCATAGAGGCTTGGGCTATGAATACGACTTCGATTATATCAAAATATTGTGGTGCGGCAGAAATTGTTGAGAATAATAAAAATGCTATATCTATCAATGTGCATGATGAAAAATCAATAGTTGATAGTATGCTACATTTGGTTATGGATGAGGCTTATAGAAATAGTATTTATGATAATGGGCTCAATATGATAGAAAGCAAAAAGTTTTCAATATCAGTTCATGCACAAACTCTTCTTAGCAATATGGATGCTTTATTATAATAGTTGATATTTAATTTTATTTATTGGAATATTAAAAATATGAATAATACAAAAATTATACTCGCAGCGAGGCATAATTCTACAAGGCTATATAAAAAGGCTTTGATGAACATTCTTAATATGCCAATACTTGAAATAGCGATTAGAAGGCTACAAAAATCAAAGTATAGTAATGGTGTTATCGTTGCAACCACAGAAAAGAGTTATCCATTTTTAAAAGATATAATCGACAAAACAAATGCTTCATATTTTATTGGAAGTGAAAGCGATGTACTACTTCGTTATGTCGAGGCTGCCGAAAAATATAATGTAGATACGATTGTTCGTGCGACAGGCGATAATCCACTTGTGGCTATAGATGCACTCGATGAAATTATTTTACATCATAGAAATACGAAGGCAGATTTATCTCATTATGTAGATATTGCATATGGCTCTGGTGTGGAAGTAATAGAGTATAATGCATTAAAAAAGGCATGTGTCGAGTCTACTGATATATTTTGTCATGAGCATATAACTCAATATCATTATAAAAATGAGCATTTATTTAAAATAGAAAAACCTATAGCCCCTGATAAATGGAATATGAAAGAGCTCAGTGTAACCATTGATACTATAGAAGATTATGATAATGTGAAAGCAATTTTTGAAAACTATAATGATATATATATTAATTTAGAAACGATAATATATGACATCAAAAAAAATAATGAAAAATAAAAATCTTGATAAAAAATCTATACCTGAAAATAAAATAGAGAAATATTATCTTTATATACTTTTATGCAAAGATGATAGCTATTATATTGGGACGACAGATGATATAAAAAAAAGATTTTTCAAACATATTAGTGGCAAAGGTGCAAAATACACTAGGGCAAAAAAAGTAGATTCTATAATTGCCTCTTGGATGCTGGTAAATAAAAATATTAGTTTATCTGTTGAGGCTATAATTAAAAGTGCAAGTAAAAAAGAGAAGATAGAGTTTATAAAAAATACATTTGCTTTGAAAAGATTTTATAAAAACAAAACGGGCATCTCTATAAAAATAAAATGCATTGATAAAAAAACTATAGAAAAAATAAATGCTATGTATAAAAAATGATAATTTTTAATTTTGATTATATAGATTATGCTTTTTTATATAGTCATATACTTTTTTGTCGAGCATGTTCTTTGCTACATCATCATTGCTATATATTTTTTTTCTAATAATAGTAGAAGAGATATTCATATAGTCGATATAAAGCAATTTCATTTTATATTTTTCTATATTTATATCTTCTATTTTATCAGCATTAGTTCTTGATATGGCTATAATATCAACTTTATCAGCAATATCTTTTGCCTTATGCCATTTATCAAAATCTGCTATTAAATCGCTACCAATTATAAGAGTTAATCTGTCTTCTATATCTTCATATGTTTTGTAAATATGTTCTATTGTATTTATCGTATATGAAACAGACTTTTTATTTATTTCATAATCTTCTATACTAAATTGACTATAATCTTTTATCGCAAGAGTAGTCATATTATATCTATCTTCAATGCTGATATTATTTATAGGCTCTTTATGTGGTGAAATATAAGACGGTATAAATATTATTCTTTGATATGATAATTGACTATATACATACTTTGCGATATTTATATGTGCAATATGTGGTGGATTAAATGTCCCCCCTAGTATAGCTGTTTTTAATTTTTTCATAATTTATTATATTAGGAATTATATATTCTATAAATCATAATATCAATGTTGATAAAAAATGTATTATGATTTAATATATTTATAGTTTATGAGTAGAATTTCCTCTATAGTGCTCTCTTTCAAAGATGTACTTATTAAAATAATAAAAAGCGTTCTCTGCTTTTTTCAAAGATTAAAAAATTATTATAATAATAAAATAAGTCAAGTTATAAGAAGTGATATATATTGTTTTAATGCCGTGAAAGCCTCATACAAAAAGCCTTGGTATAAAAATATAAAAATGATATTTGTCTTTATGGTGTTTTTATTAAATATTCTGCATAGGTTTTTTATAGAAATCATCTTTATAATATTTATGTTTTTAATTTTTGTGTACCTTTCTGTAAATATATATTCAGCAAAACATATTTACGCAAATGCAGATAATATAAAAAAAAATAATGTTGGTCTCGTTTTGGGCACAAGTAAATATGTAGCAAATGGTAAATTAAATAAATATTATACCTATAGAATAGAGGCAGCATATAATTTATATAAATTAGGGAAGGTAGATTATCTACTTGTGAGCGGAGATAATCGTAGCCATCGATATAATGAACCTCAATCGATGTTTAATGATTTGATTATGCTTGGTGTTCCTAAAGAAAAGATATATCTTGACTATGCGGGCTTTCGTACATATGATTCTGTTGTTCGAGCAAAGAAAGTATTTGGGCAAACAAGCTGTACAGTTATATCGCAAAAGTTTCATAATCAAAGGGCTGTGTTTATAGGTAGGGCGAAGGGTATAGATATAATAGGTTATAATGCAAAAGATGTTAATAAAAAATTTAGGCTGGCTCAATTTCCAAGGGAATTATTATCACGTGCATTAATGTATGTTGATATAATAACAGGTAGGCATCCATATTTTTATGGTGAGCCTATCTATATTGGCGAAGCAAGTGAAGATGAGAAAATATAGTATTCATATAAATATTGATTAATTTATTAGAAAGGATTTTTTGTGGAAGATATAAAATTAGATATGAGAGGGCTTGCTTGTCCGCTTCCAGCATTAAAAACACGTTCTACTATGTTAGAATTAGAAAAAAATAAAAGTAAATCCCATAAAATAATCATTGTTGTAGATAATGCAGCTTCAAGAGATAATGTTATGCGTATAGGCAAGAAATATAAGTATGATGTACAACTAGAAACTATGGGCAATGATTACTTTATTAATTTAACATTAAGTTAGATGTAATTTTATACTATTTATAACCTATAATATTAGCTAAATTTTCATCTATAAAAATAGTAGTATCCGCATGCATCTTTAGGAATGTACTTGGATTATCTGTTGATACATCATCGCCAAATATTAATGATTTTATAACGTTAGCCTTGTTTTCGCCTGTAGCAAGTAATGCAATACTCTTTGCTTTCAAAATATCGCCCATGCCTTGTGTGAATGCCTTCTTTGGGACTTCATCCTTACTAGCAAAAAATCTTGCGTTTGCCTCTATCGTAGTAGCTGCTATAGAAATCATATGTGCATTTGCATGTAGGTATTTATCTGGTTCATTAAATGCTATATGACCATTTGGGCCTATGCCTAAAAGTTGAAAATCTCTATCATTATTGTCTAATTGATATTGGAAATCAGCCAATGCTTTATCTGTATCACTATTATTGCCAATAGGAACAAATGTATTATTTATATCTATATCTATTTTATCAAAAAGATTGCTGTTCATAAAATATCTATAACTTTGTTCATGTGTAGGTGCAATCCCTATATATTCATCTAAGTTTATTGTTTTTGTATTTTTAAATGATAATTTTCTTTCATTGTATAAATTGACAAGCTCTTGATATACATTCACAACAGTCCCACCAGTGGCAAGACCGATAACAGGATTTTTGCTGCTATTAATTATTTCAGACATAATTAAAGCTACTTTTAATGAACTCTCATCATGGTTTTTGCTAACAATTATTTTCATAGATAACCCCTAACTATTCTAATTGTGTTATATTTTATAGCAAATATTATATTATTACAAATATTATATTATTACAAATATATTATTATTCAATATATTATTATTCAATATAACTTTTTTTAAAATCACTTATTATATTTTTTGCCTCTCTAATATGTTCTTCTTTAGCATATACTTCTGTTTACCATGAAGAAATACTATCCTTCATATCATTGCTATTAATTCTAATTTTAAGCATCTCTTCTAGTTGTATGGGATAATACGATGGAAGGAAAATAAGATACTTTTTATTTTTATTAAAATCATTACCATAGTTTAATTCTTTTATTCCTTTATAATCCTCTACATATTTGCAGTCATTATTATAAAAAGATGTAAATTTATGCAAAACACTATATCTCCAATATTGAAGCTCATTATGCAACCCAGTCAGTTTTTCCGAAAAGTATATGTATATAGGAAGTCATTATCAATTAATTTACTCAATTTTATAATCTCTTTCTTTGTATATTTTCATAACAATATTATAATCTTTTTAACTTTTACTTCCTTTATTTTACAAAAAGTACCTCCATGCTATTCTAAGAAATAATAAAAGTAAATGCTATATCTATGAACTGTAAAATTATTATTATATAATTACCAAAATTCTAGTATTGACATTGTAAATAAAATAGAGTAAAATTTATGGAGATATTTGAGATTAATCTATAATAATCGTAGAGGTAAGGATATATGTATAAACAACTTCAATTAAAAAAGATGGATAGAGTTATACCAGTTTTAGAGAAATTAAACTATCATATAGATGTTGTAGATTCTCTTGAACAGGCAAGAGAGTCTGTCTTATCTAAAATAGAAAAAAACTCTTCTATAAGTATGGGGGGATCTACCACATTAGAGCAATTAAAACTTGCAGAAACATTTAGATCTAAAGATTATAATTTTTTTGACAGATTCAATCAACCAAACTGGCCTAAAACCGTCGAATGTATGAGGAACTCGCTACTTTCCGATTGGCTCATCACAGGGACAAATGCTATCACTATGGACGGAATATTAGTGCAGATAGATTCAGGTGCAAATAGAGTGGCTTCTATGATTTATGGACCTAAGAACATGGTTATAGTTACAGGAATAAATAAAATTGTAGACACATTAGATGAGGCTTATGCTCGACTTCGTAAGGCGGGGGTATTAAATGCGAAAAGACTTAATCATCAAACACCTTGTAATATAACTGGTATATGTGAAGATTGTAGGATTAAAACAAGAATGTGTAATTTTATGTCGCTTCTATATGGTGGCAAGAGAGAAAATGGCTCTAGTGCAATTATATTTATTAAAGAGATAATAGGATATTAATCATGGATAAAAACATAAAATGGTATATAGAAAAGCGAGTAGATAGAATACATCATTCACTACTTGCAAAGCAGTTCACAGTCACATCTGTTCAAGATATAGAAGAAGCTAAAGATAAAATGATTTCTCTACTATCAAGCGATAAAAGTATTGTGCTAGGAGATACTTTAAATTTTAGTAGTGATGATTTTACCAGCAAATTATCAATGATAAATCCTGATATAATAGATATAAAGAAAAGGCGTGAACTTCTTACTTGTGATATTGGAATTATAGAAGGTGAGTTTGTTACTACAAAAGGCGAGATAATACTTGCTTGTGATTTTAATGTTTCACTTGGTCTTTTTGGTGCCAAAACCATATATATATTTTTAAATCAAAATGCTGTTGTAGATAACTTTCCTCATGCTGTTAAAAAAATAAGAGAGAGAAATGAATACTATATGGAAAGAAGTATAAAAATTGGCAATCATAGTGAAAATCTATCTATTGGGATGATAGAGAATGGTCGTAAATTTGAAGACCGTATTCATATTATTTTATATAAGACAGATAATCTAGAATTATAATCATAACTTATCAATTCTAGATTATATAGAAACTATTTTTTAATTATTTTTAGAAATTCAATTTTTGAATGGCTACCAAATACTACAAATGTCTATACCAGCTATGTAGACTTTAGGTATATTTTCTTTTATGTGGAGATGGAATGATTATCTATATCCTTTATTTGTTATAAGTGATAGAGATAGGTATACAATACAACTGCATATTTCTAATATGATAGGTTAGTTTAATGTTGCATGGGAGAAGTTATTATCTATGTCGGCTTTTGCTATGATACCTATGATCATTGTATTTCTTATATTTCATATTAACTCGCCTAGCATTGCTTCATTATGTGTAACTTAAGCAACAGCAAGCCTCGAGAATAAAAAAATGTTAAGGCTTTTCTTATATAACCGACAATACATCTAACGATTATATTTTTATCAAGGAGTTCGCCTTATGATGCGATCACTTTTTTCTGGGGTTTCTGGCTTACAAAATCATCAGACAAGAATGGATGTTATAGGAAATAATATTTCAAATGTAAATACTTATGGATTTAAGAAAGGGCGTGTTACATTTCAAGATATGCTAAGTCAAACGATGACTGGTGCTGCTAAGCCTACTGATACTAAGGGTGGTGTTAATCCACAGCAGGTAGGATTAGGAATGATGATAGCGAGCATAGATACAATACATACACAGGGTTCGCTGCAAGTTACAGGTGTAAACACAGATGTAGCAATACTTGGCGAGGGCTTTTTTATACAAAGAAAGGGTGAAGAGATGCTCTATTCAAGGAGTGGTGCTTTCAGTATTGATGCTGATGGAAAATTTGTAAATCCTGCAAATGGTAATGTAGTTCAGGGTTGGATGTCTCAAGTCAATGATGTTGGCGAGAGTATCATAAATACGTCAGCAGGTGTCGAGGATATTATAATCCCATTAAAAGCAAAAGACCCAGCAAGGGCTACACAAAATACAAGTTTTTATTGTAATTTACAAAAATCAGGTAATACACATCAGTCAGATATAACAGTATATGATGAAACTGGTATTCCTCGTCAGCTTAGAGCAACATTCAACCGTAATGAAGATGTTATAAATCAGTGGACTGTTACTATGGATGTTCCAGATGCTACAGAGGGTAGTGTATATACAAATGCAGGTGCTGGTGCAGTTGGGACTGGCAATACTTTTACATTAACTTTTGATGACCAAGGTGGAATAGTATCTGTAGCCGATAGTGCTGGTGGTACTCTAGTAGATGGTGGACTTACTCCAAGTGTTACATTTACATATCCGGGTACAGCGGGCGAAGTAACACAGACATTAAATATATTTATGGGTTCAGCCAATGGTTTTGACGGCATCACACAATTTGAATCTCCATCTACAACTAAGGCTATAGAGCAAGATGGTTATACTATGGGTGAAATGCAAAGTTTCAGCATTGATGATAGAGGTGAGATAACAGGTGTATTTACAAATGGTAATCGTAAGGCATTAGCACAACTTGGACTTGCTAAGTTTACAAATGCTGGTGGTCTTGAAAAAAGAGGCGATAGTACATTTGCTGAAAGTAATAACTCTGGTGCTGCTGATATAGGTGGGGCTGGTATACAAGGGCGTGGTAGTATGAAAGCAGGTGCTTTAGAGATGTCAAATGTTGATCTTAGCGAACAGTTTACAGATATGATTGTAACACAAAGAGGTTTTCAATCTAATGCTAGAACGATAACAACATCTGATCAAATGATTCAAGAAATTATAGGCTTGAAAAGATAAATTATAGATAGACATAAGAAGTAGGTTTTTATATGATAATGGTTACACGTTTTGATGATAGCATAGTTTATATTAATCCGCATCAAATTGAGTTTATGGAAGAGACTCCAGACTTGGTTATATCTATGCTTTCGGGTAGAAAAATGGTTGTTCGTGAAAAATATGATATTGTAAGTGTACGCATTATTGAGTATAGAAGTAGAATAATAACAGAAGACAGCTTCAACAAACCTTCATTCTATGGTGATGAAGAATAGTGTTGAATATTTAAAATAAATGGTATGAAAAAAATTAAAAATATATTATTATATAAGTAAATTGTAATAATATATAAAAATAAAATTAAGGGTAAAGTGATGGATATATTTGTCCCTATAGCAATAGTATTAGTATTCGTTATTAATGTCTTTGGTATTTTAGTTGGTGGTGGTAATATGGCCAACTATATTGACCTTCCATCTATAGTTATAACATTGGGTGGTGGTATTAATGCGCTAATGCTCGCAAGTGATTTTTCTGTACTTACAAATATGCCGAAGATTTTTGGTGCTCTTCTCAAAAAGTCTAATGTTGATGAATCTCAAATCATTATTACATTAATCAGTTTTTCAGAAAAAGCACGTCGTGAAGGTTTGCTTGTTCTTGAAGATGATATACAAGATATTCAAGATTTATTTTTGAAAAAAGGTCTTCAACTTGTAGTTGATGGTACAGACCCTGAACTTGTAAAAAACATTATGAACACAGAGATAGATCAAATAGAAGGTCGTCATGACCAAGCGAAAAAGTTTTTTGAAGATGCTGCATCGCTATTTCCAGCATGGGGTATGATTGGTACACTCTTAGGTCTTGTTATAATGCTTAGAGGTCTTGGTGGTGCTGGTGGTGCGGAGATGATTGGACGGGGTATGGCTGCGGCTCTTATTACTACATATTATGGTGCTATTTTGGCTAATGGATTTGCTTTGCCTATAGCAGGAAAACTTACTACAAAAAATGATGCAGAGGCACTTGTCAAAAATATCATGCTTGAAGGAATCTTATCTATACAAGCTGGTGATAACCCTCGTATTGTTAAAGATAAACTTATATCATTCTTACCTCCTAGTAAAAGACAGAAGGTTAATGATAGTGTTGGAGATAGATAGAAATGGCAAAGATAAAATTTGGAAAGAAGGCAAAAAAAGCTGGTGATAAGGCTATGACACCGCCTCCTAGTGTTGCTTTATGGATGGCGACATATGCTGATATGGTTACATTACTTCTAACATTCTTTATCATGCTTTTGGCTTCGATGAGTGAATCTGTAAGTGATTCTAAGCTGCAATTGATTGCTACATCATTTACAGGTGCATTTGGTGCAATGCCAGGAGGCTCTACCTTACAAGAGAGTAAACTTATATATGCGGGTGCGACTATACAAACATTGCCATCTACAGATCAAGGGCGTGCGACTGCTCGAAAAGTATCTCAAGCTTCATTTGTTTTGCAGGCTGAGGTAGCTAGCAATAAAATTAAAGTAACAGAAGATGAAAGGGGATTTGTTATTTCCCTTGGTGCCGACCAATACTTTGCTCCCTCAAGTGATGAGATACCAAATATACAAGAAAATACTGAAACATTTATAAGGCTAGCATCGCTTTTGGCTGGGCTTGAAAATGAAATACGTATTGAAGGACATACTGATGCTGGAGCATTTGTGCCCGGTGGGACTACTGCTTTGGAATTTGGAAGTAACTGGGGGCTTTCATCAGCTCGTTCTATAGCTGTATTAAGAAAACTTATTGAAGATGACCAAAGTGGAAATCTAGATAGAAATAATTTTTCTGTAACAGGATTTGCAGACACTAGACCTGTAGCCTCTAATGATACACCAGAAGGACGTGCATTAAATAGACGTGTAGATATTATTGTTATAAGAGATGATGTAAACTATTATAATCAAAAAAACTAGCACTGGTTTAAGTTATACAGTACAATGCATGCTAACATTTAAATATACTACTGCTTAGGCTAAAGTAGCTCATTGTAGAATTTATTTAAAATATATTTTTATTTTATTACTATATTAATTCAGTCTACTTAAACTTACGTAGTATCTTAAAGGTGGTCGCACCTCTGGCTTTCTAATATATTATATTCATGTTTATTATTAATTAGTATATTTTCTTTTTCAGTAACTGTAATAAAAACCTGACCTTTTTTTTCTATATATTCTAGAACTTTAGTTCTTTTATTCTTATCAAGCTCAAGTAAGGCATCATCTATAAGTAGCAAAGTAGATTCTTTTCTAGCTTGCGAAACAATACATTCTTCTGCTAATTTCATTATGAGTGAGCATATTCTTTTTTGCCCCTGTGAGCAATATTTTTTTGCCTGCATGTTATTATAATATATATCATATTCTGCCCTATGTATTCCAAAATATGTTGTACTAAGGCGTATTTGCTCTTGCGTTGTCGACTTTAATTTTTCTATATATTGTTCGACTGTATTTATATCGCTAAGGCAATTTTTTAATTTTATATTATAGACATCTGTATTTTTATCGAATATTTTTTTATGTATATCATTCATTGTTTTTTCTAATATAAGAGTATATTCAATATTTTTTTCTTTTATTATCATTGCATATTTTGCAAGGTCATCATCGTATATATAAAAATCATTTGATTTGATACTAAGTAATTTATTTCGCATTTTTAATATTTTGTTATATTTTATTAATGTATCTAAATATTCATTAGACACCATCGATATTAGCATATGAAAAAAATCTCGCCTTATACTTGGACTGCCTTCTATAAGATTTGTATCTGTTGGTAAAAATAAAACAAATATAAGTTTGCCTATTAAATCTCGCCTTGCTTTTATTTCTTTTTTATTTATGAACACATGTTTTGTATGTTTTTTACCTTCGAGCTTATAAGATATTTCTACAGTTGTGTCATATTCATTATGATCACTTTTAAATACTGCTTTAATATAATAGCCTTTTTCACCATTACTATAATCTATATTATGATTGACAAGCTCTTTTTCATGTCTAGTTCTAAATGATATACCGCGCCCAAGTAAATATATTGCCTCTAATATATTTGTTTTACCTATACCATTTTCACCATATAAAACATTCACATTATCTGAGAATGTAAACATTGTTTCTTTATAGTTTCTAAATTGATTTATGTATAATTTTTTTAATATCATTTTTAGTATTTTATTTTATATATTTAACTTATCATTATTATTTTGTAATTATTGGTTTGATATTATCTTTGTTTAGCCATCTTATGCAAATATGGAATATTCTTATGTAGTTTCCCTTAGTTTTAGATATCTGTATTTTAAGAAAAAATTGTAGAATAATATTTATTATATAAGGAAATTTATTTAAGTTCAACTTAACATTATTTTTATAAGGCTTTTCTATATAATCTATAAACGGTTGAAGTAGAATAAACTATCAAGAAGTTTAAAAACTAAAGAAGCACTAGCATTAAAAGTAATCATTTACTTTTTCAACCTTCTTTAGTGATAACTAAACCGAATTTATCAAATTTATGCATTAATATCAAGCTCAGATTTTACTTTTTGTTGAAGTAGATTTTTTGTTAAAGTAGAGAATAGTTTTCATATACTTCTTATTAAATTATGGTCGAATATTTCTTGTTCTAATTAGTATAGCCTATCCACTCTAACAATATTTTTTTGTCAGCTTTATATCATGTGCTATGTCGACTTGACAGACAGCCCCCTTAATGATTTTTTT
>CAMRBQ010000027.1 GCA_947040495.1 uncultured Spirochaetia bacterium | reverse complement strand
TTAAGGATTATATATATAATTCAATCTATACACTACTATTTTATAGTATATAGATATTTTTTAGACTATTTATAGATTTTAGTATTTTTCTATATCAAATAGAATTAAAAATATCATTGTATTTTTCATAAGCTTTATTCTTTTCATAGATATGTAATTGTTTTATAGATATTATTTGCTTAGAAAAATCTTTATCACAAAACAGAAGACAAATATCAAAATTTCTTCTACGAGCTTCATTAAATAACAGCAATAATTTAACCTTTATGCCTTCAAGTATAGTAAGCCTATGCAGAAGAGAACTATCCAAGTTATGTACATTAAAATTTTTAAGTTCTCTTATTGATAATGCTTTATTATTGATTATACAGAGTTTGGTATATGCTATATCATAATTTTGTAAGTATGTGTCAAACAATCCACCATTACCTACAGTTTGAGGTCCACCAAGAATACAATTAAGCATAAGGTTTTTAAAATCATCAAAGCATACTTTTATACCAAATATTTTATTTTGAAGTGTTTTATAATATATTATTGTACTTAAGCATTCTTTCTTATTGTTACATTGTTTATAAAATTCATTATTTATCATAAATTGTCCGATATTGTTAAATTGATAATTTATAATAATAAAAAAGTGTACTACTGCCAATCTACTATAGAAATCATTTATAGATAAAAGTAGTTATATTTATTTATAGATTAAATATATTAATAATTATTATTTAAGTAGCTGATTTGTAAAAAACAAGCCCTGCAAAACTAGATTCGGATGGAAATTTACTTTATCATTAAAATGTCTAAAAAGTATATTACTATAGCCACCAGTAATACAAAAATTAATATTTTTTATATCATAGTTCTCTTTTAGATGTGATTCTGTTATATCAAAAGCATTATTTATACTTGCAATAGCCTGATAAAACATACCAGCCTCAATGCATTCTTTAGTTGTATTAACAATAGGGTTTGGTTTAGTTTCATAGTATTCTAATATATCATAAATAGGCAATTTGGTTCTATTACTAAGCCCTTCAAATGAAGTATGTATACCAGACATTATCATCCCACCTAAGAATGTAAAATCTTTATCTATAACATTTGTGGTAGTAGCTGTACCAAGACTTATTACAATATGTGCATCATAGTTTTTTTCTTTATATATATTGGCACAAGCATATGAGGCGAGTAGTCTATCATGTCCACCCAAGGCATAATCAGGATTTAATGTTTTAATAGGTATATTCTCTAGGCTAACAAAAGTTGCAGGTATAGAAAATATATCTTCCGATGCTTTTTTTATCATATTATCATATCGAGGAGCAACACTAGAGCAAAAAACACTTTCAATTTTATATTTACAATTTATTTCTTTAAAAGTATTGCTTAATATATAATCATTGCCCTCAATTGTATAAAATAGATGTGGTATTTCCAAATCATTTTCATCTTCAAAAATAGCAAGTTTTATTTTCGAATTGCCAATATCAATTAAAAGAGTCAAAAGTATTTCCTCGCTTTCGATTTATATGCTTTGATAATACCATATTTTATAATTTAAAAAAAGTAATTTTAGCAATTAGTAGAAGCAAAATATTTTCTTGCAATTTTTTTATTTATTATATAACATAGTTCGCTATGGCAAGGTATATAGATGAAAATAATGTGCTATCTCTAGGCGAAAATGGCAAAATAATCTTAGAAGAAGATGATACTATAACAGACAATGCACTTCTATTTGCATACAAAAATAATATAAATATATATAGACTAAGCTCTGTAAAACATAAGACTGCAGAACGTGTTGTTGTTACTGTAGTAGGCTCTGATACAACAGGAATTATATCAGGCATAGCGACTATTTGTAAAGAAAATCAAATAAATATTTTGGATATTAATCAAACTGTTTTACATGGCGACTTTTTTACTATGGCTATGGTTGTCGATATAAATGAATCCAGTATAAATCTTGAAGCTTTCAAGAAAAGCCTGTTAGATTTTGGTGAAGATAAAAAATTAAAAATAAATGTACAGCATGAAGATTTGTTTAACTTTATGCATAGAATATAACTTTATATAAAATATAATTACAATAATAAATTATTTGTGGGGTATATATTATCAATGAAAGTATGCCAAGCTTTAGCCAAAGATGTTCCAACAATATCTTCAATAATAAAAGTATTTTCAGGTAAAAATTCACTTTTACCAAAAAAAGAGGATGATTTATATTTAAGATTAAATGATTTTTTTGTACTTAAAATCGATGGCAAAATTATAGGATGTGCTTCTATTTATATATATAGCCAAGTCTATGCTGAAATATGTTCTCTAGCTATTTTATCTGAGTATCAAAATAAAGGTGGGGGAATTTTACTACTTGATGCTGTATTAGAAAATGCAAAATTTTTGGGTATAGAAAAACTATTTGCCCTTACATATGTACCAGAATTTTTTAAAAAAAATGGCTTCATAGAAATAGACAAAGACTTACTACCACATAAAATTTGGAAGGATTGTATAAAATGTCAATACTTTCCTAAATGCAATGAAACAGCTGTAATACTAGATATTTAGTAAAAATAAAAAATGTTATTTTTTTATTAAAAGTGATAGCTTAAATTAATAAGAAATGTAGCATTATTACCAATATTTTCACCATATACATTTTTACCATAACTTACATTGCCGCTCAAAAAATCATCAAAGAATACAGAAAGTTTTGCAAAAATCTCAAGAGATGATGTTCTATTCTCTTTTGTGTATGGGAACATATAATCAGCTCCCAGTGTAACAATTAAAAAGTCTGATGTTATAACCTCTATTCCGCCTTGAAGTACACCATGCATTAGAAACTCTTTACCAAGATGCTGCTGATAATTAAATAAAAAATTAACTGGTATTTTTTTAGGCACTATAGCAAGCATTATTTTAGCAGACATATCAAAATTATCTTTGAAATTATCAAATTGGTTTGCAAATGCAATATCCGCATCAAGCCTCAATGAAACTGATAAAAACCAATCTATAATTGCAACCTTTACATATGTATGTATAGCATCAAAAGCCCAGCCGCCAGTTATTGTCTCTTCATTTAAAAGTATATTAAACACTTCATCTCTATTATAGCGAAAAGGAAATGACAAACCTATCTCTAAAAATGGTTTTGGTCGATACTCAAAATAAGGTGCCATAGATAATTCACTAGATATAAATGTTGTACTGATATTATTTACATCGCCATACCAAAGTGTCCCACCAGAAAAAATTCCATTATATTCGGCATAGCTTAGTGCATAACCAAATGAAAACATTTTTTTATTTCTTATAACAGGGGATATGTCTATGCTATAATCATATATTGCAAATAGATTTGTAATTGATATGCAAAGAAAAAATATTATTTTATATACAATTTTCATCTTGCATTATAGTAAATAATATTTTTCTATTAAAGTCAATCTAATAGTGAAATGATATTCCAATTAATATTTTGAATACTTATTCCAAATCTATTTTTTGCAATGTAATTATAGCTATTTCTGCATTGGCATTAAAACGTATAGGCAGTAGCACCATCCCAATACCAGATGTAATATAGAGGCTTGTATCCCCATAATTTTTAAGCCCATATTTATGTGCAGGTTTGAAAAAAGGGTCGACCATAAATGGTATATTTACCTGACCCGCATGCGTATGCCCTGCTAACATTAAATCTACATATTTATCATAATTTTTATTTGTAATGCTTGTTATGACCTTAGGATTATGTGATAGCAGTATACTAAAATCATTGGTAGATACATTACTGATAGCAGCCTGTATATCAATGATATCTGTATCTAAATCAGCAACACCGCTAAAATGTATACGTTCATTTATATTATTTTGATTTGTAAACCATACATGCCTATTATCTAAAAAACCAACACCACTATCTATTGTTGCTTTGATTATACCATCTTTATTTTCCCAGTTATCATGATTGCCATTTACAGCATATGTAGGAAATTTTGAACTTATCTTAGAAAATACATTTTTGATACTCTCAAGATGCTTTGGGTTATAATAATTAAACTTATGTGGTGCACTATATATATGGTCACCAAGTATAAACACAACATCAGGCTTTTCTACATCTAATTGATCTATTACATAATCTATATCTTTTTCTTTAGTATAAAGGCCTATTTGAAAATCTGCTAAGACAGCAACTTTAAAGCCATCAAATGAACTTGGCAAATCTTTAAAATCAAATGTATACCGATTTGTTTCTATATGTTTGGATGTACTAATAGAATCTAGTAGTATCACAAAACATAATATAAACATTAGCAATATTGGTATAAATATTTTTTTATTATTTATTATTTTTTTTATAATTTTAACATACTCCTCAAATCTCCACTTAGTTAAAACAACTTAGAAGTACAAAATGTTAATCTAAATAATAGCAATTAATTTAAAAAATCAAGTACTATAGTATACTATTTGGATTTAATGTAGAGGAAATTATTATTAAGATCATACTATATTAAGGTATCGAATATATCAATTGGTATAATGAAAATAGAGCTCATAGCAAATTACTCTATATTATACCATTAGATTATATATCTTAGCATCAATTGTGGATAAATATTTTTTATACTAAAAAGCCATCCAATATTACTTGAGATCTGAAAAATCTGCACATTCTCCTGTTGTGATATATTTATATGCACCTAGATTTGCGATTTCAAGACATTTGTCTGCATCAAATCCTCTAAGTTTCGCATACAAAAATGAAGCATTAAAATTATCTCCAGAACCAGTCGAAACAACTAGTTTCTCAACATACTTTGTATCTTTTGAATAAAAACCATTTGCACTACAACTGTAACTTAGCTTTGTTGTATGCACCAATATTTCATCAATATGTAAATTACTATAAATTTTTTTGATAATTTGTTTTGGGTCAGAAGATTTTACATTTAATAATCTAGCTAAAATATTAAATTCATTTCCATTTAGGCTAAGTATACCATATCTTTTTGTACAATATTTTTGTATAATGTTTAGAATTTCCACAACTTCATCATAATCATGCCTTTCAATATCACATAAATCAAAAAATAAAAATTTATTTTTATTAGTATTTTCTATAGCAAAACATTTTTTATAAATATCATCCCAAAGTTTTGTCGAAAAAGAAAGCTCACTCCAATTTAATAATACAAATGCATCATTTTCTGTAAAATTTGTAGTATCAAAAATACTAGAAATTTTTTCATATGGATCAAAATCGAGATTTACAGATTGTGCTAGAAAAATTTTACAAGAATCAAACTCTAATGCCTGTGCACTATATTCTTTGCCATAACTAAAAGTATTACATTTCTGACGCAATTTATCAAACTCTGGGGCATCACCTAAGGTCCCAATTGCATTTACTTCGATACCTTTACATGCTAAGCTATATGCAAAATTAGGCATATTCCCACCAAGTTTCCGCTCAAACTCGGTATATTCAATACTACAACTGACATTTGATTTTGATACAAGATATTGTCCAAATTCTTCTATAGTTTTAAAATATTCATTTGTAAACGTATTTTTTATAGGCTTCGTTAAAATATCGATAAAGCCATCAAAACCTACTGTTACAATTTTATTTTTCATAATTTACTGGCAGCTGCTTTATCAATAATTAAATAACAATTAGGATGATTTTGTAGCACAGAGAGGGGGACTTTATTCGTAATTTTACCACGAACAGATTTATAAATAATATCCGATTTATGCTCTCCATTTGCTATTACAATAACAGTTTTTGCTTGCATTATTTGATGAATACCTTGAGTAATACCATGTGTAGGCTTAAAATTTTCACCAAAATATTTAACCATGACATTTTTTGTTGTATCATCAAGCGGGATTATATGAGAGTTTAATGATAGATCAACACCACTTTCATTAAATCCAAGATGACCATTCATTCCAACACCTAGAACACTCAATGTAAGTGGCCCATTTCTATCAAAGAAGGCTTGATGCTTTTGTAGCTCATCATTAATATCAGCATTCGCTCCATTTAATATAAACTTTTCAGCAAAATTATATTTTAAATTATTAAATAATACTGTGTTAAGAAAATAAGCACAGCCACCTTTATCTTTATTACTTAACCCAACCCATTCATCCAAAGAAACAAATTTCGTTTTGCTAATATCAATTTTTTTTGCATTTACATCGGCTACAAACTTTTCAATAAAACATTTTGGTGTATCGCCACCGGGAAAGCTAATTAAAGCATTTTCATTATTATTTATAATCTCACTAGTTATTTTATTTGCTTTTTCAGAAACTTCATTATAATCATCATAAATTTTTACTTTCATATAAAACCTCTTAAATCATATCAATTTTAATTAAGTACTCCAAGTTTCTTTTTGCAGCAGCATTTGCATAATCCGTATTTGCATTTGGCATATCTTGTTCGATAACGGCTATTCCATTAAAATTTATTTCATTCAAAAATTTTTTTATTTCAATAAAATCTATTGTCCCATCTTCTAAATCACACATTAAGTCATTATCAAATCCCCAATTTATGCCAAGTTTTTCATTAATAACTTTTTTATGTACTGCCATATTTACATTTTTAAAATGCAGATATTTTATTTTTTCTCTATGTTTTTTCATGAAGTCAATAGTACTACGTTCATTTTGTTGTGGCAATCCATTTACACAAGCATGATGCCCCGTGTCAAATGCTAGATTTAATCCCGTATATTCAAGCATATCTTCAATTTCTTTTTCTGTTTCGATAATACTTACAGCATGTGGATGAAAGACAACTTCAATGGCATAATTTTTTAATGTGTATTCACCTAAATCTTTAAACATCTGAAAATATTTTTCATAATCTTTTGCAATATAGCCAATTTTATTTTCCGACAAATCACCAACATTTGAACCATCCATAGTAACCAAATATTTTGCATTTAACTCAACCAACCTTTTGCATAAGTCATCAATTTTATGTTTGAAATCTGCAAAAGAATTATATTGGTCAAATTCATAACATACTGTACCAGCACAAATTTCTAAATTTCTTTTTGCAAGTTCATCTTTAAGTATATTTAAATCAGTTGGCAAATAACCATCAGGACCAAGTTCAAGTGCTTTATAACCTGCTTTTTGTGCTTGATCTAAGAACACTTGCCAAGGTGTGTTTGAAGGGCTTCCATCCGCATACCAAACTCCCCAAGAACATGGTGCGGTTGCAATTTTTATAGACATTGGTTTTATCCTTATTTTATAAGTTTTATAATTTGCTCAAACAATCTAAAATCATCCCTTGCATCTTCTAGACATGTTTTCGGAGATATATTTTCTTTAATACATTTAGCAAACTCTAAAAGCTCTGTTTGAAATGGGTCTATATAATATGGACCATAATTTATTGTTTTAGTATCTGTCTTTGAAGAATTAATGACCTCTAAAATTGTAGGCTGATAACGAATATATGGGGTTTCATATTTAATTTTTATTTTTTTGAAGCCTTGAAAAAATTCAATAGAAGCATCAAAGTCTACAAAATTTTGATTATTTACAAGCTCATAAATACCCATAAATCCATCATATTCTAGAACAACTATCATCTGTTCTCCATCACAATTAGTCGAAACATGCTTTACACATTTAGGCAAACCAACAATTTCACGCACTGCAGACAATGTATGACAACCAAGCCCTGTAAGCATTGTATATGCTGTTTTTTGTGCCTTCGTTGCATCTGAGCCAATTGCTTTTGCAAGTTGTTCTTCTTTTAATTTAGAACCTTCAGCAATTTTATCTTTTGGAACATCACTCGGATAGAATATTGGTCTTGTTTGGCCTATATAAAATGGTCCTTCTAAAATATTATCTCTCATTCTTAAATATTCAATAGGACATTTATCTTCGCTTAATATTTCCTTTGCTTTAAGGTATGTTTGAGTATATCTTCTCATATAGCCTATCATAACGACTTGGTTTGAATGATTTTTTTTAAGTTCAATTACTTCTTCAAGTTCATCACTACATAATGTTACAGGCTTTTCAACAAAAACATGTTTTCCTTTTTTAAGTGCATTTTGTATATACATACCATGATATTGATCGGGTGAAAGCACTAAGATAGCATCAATATCTGCTTTTTCAATCAATTTATTTGCATCTAAATATGTATCTTTAATGGAATATTTATACGCAATAAATTTCACTAAACTTTCAGATACATCTGAAATTGCTGTTACTTTATAATCTTCTACTAAATCTTGCAAAATTGGTAAATGCATAAGTTGCGATACTTCACCTAAACCTATCACACCTAACTTTATCATATTAATCATCCTTATCTATTATAAGTACTAGAAATTATCTATAAATTTTTCTTGGCTTCTTCGGTTAAAATATCTGCCATTTCTGTAGCAGTGATTGAACCATTAGCAAGATTTGGCAATTGTCTACTTAACACATCAAGTAAATTTGGATACATTGTTACTTGTGTGTACTTAGATTGCAATTGAGTTTTTTGTGCTATCGATACTATATCAGACAATAATGGGAAATTTTCACGTGCTGTATCTGTAACTTCGACTGTACTTGATGAAGGAATAATACCTTGACTTTCTAATGCTAAGCGTTGGTAGTCTTCGCTTGTCATATGCTTTACAAATGCAATAGAGGCTTCAACAACCTTAGGGTCTTCATTTTTTGTTACTAAATAACCTTGAATTGGATCATTGTATATGAAATCTCTGGGGAATTTTGCCACGCCAACTTTATCTTCAAAACCTTCAGGCGATTTAGATGTATCATAAAAATCTCCCATCATCCAAGAACCATTTGCAATAATAGCCACTTGGCTTGATAAAAAATTATTCGCAGCATTATCATATTTACCGCCAATAGCATCTAGTGTACTATATTTTTGTAACATCATTTGAATATCTTCTAATGCCTTTATAAATTCAGGTGTATTATAATCTGTTGGATTCATTGTTTGAATAAACTCAAAGCCAGATTCATTTTGTGTTGCAGCTATTGCACCAAGCCAAAGTGATGTTATCCATGCACTATCTGCCGTATCCAAAGCTAATGGCTTTATCCCTGCTTGAAGTAATTTATCACATTGAGCAAAAAATTCCTCCCAAGTTTCCGCAGGTTTTTCAATACCCGCTTTTGCAAATAAATCTTTATTATAATAATATGCAATTATACTTTTTTCATTTGGAACACCATATATTTTACCGTTTCTAGAGTTTACATCTAATGCCTGCTGATTATACATTGCAAGCCATTGCTCATCTGCATTTATTTGCTCTGTAAGGTCAACTAATAAATCTTGCTCCAATGCTAAATCTAACAAATTATATCCTGCCCCATATATTACAGGTGGTAATGTTTTATTGCCAAGCAGAATTTTAATTTTTTCTGTGTAGTTGGCATCACCAGGTATTTCTTCGACAACAACTTTATATTGTCCTTCATACTTTTTATTAAAGCCCTCTATCGATTGCTTTACCACAGCTGCTGATGTATTAACACCCACTTGTCCTGTTGGATAATTTAATATAACTACATCACCTGAAGAACTTGTTTCTTCTTTTCCCGAACAACCAATCACTAATACAAATACTAAAAACGTAGTTAATATCAAACTTATTGTTTTTTTCATAACTCACACTCCTTATACTTTTACAAAGTAAGTATAGCATATGATTATTAAAAAACAATAATAGTCTTTTTTATTTATATTTTTATAATTTATGTTATTATATGAGTAGCAAATACTTGTAAGGGGGTATTATGTGAAAACA
This sequence comes from uncultured Spirochaetia bacterium, assembly GCA_947040495.1. Classification (GTDB taxonomy): domain Bacteria; phylum Spirochaetota; class Brachyspiria; order Brachyspirales; family Brachyspiraceae; genus CAMRBQ01. The sequence continues at coordinate 14,195 of CAMRBQ010000027.1, read as the reverse complement.
AAAAAAAGATGGATTATTATTTTTCTTGCTCCAACAGTTGCTTTATTTTTAATAATATATGCAATCCCACTTGTAATGACATTTACAACATCTCTATTCGATTATCGATTGTACCCAAAAAGATTTGATTTTGTTGGATTAGCAAATTATATTGACTTATTCACAAATAACCTTACCTTCCTCAAAGGCTTACTCAATACTATTATATGGATATTGCTACAATGTAGTTTACATGTTGCACTTGGTCTTTTACTTGCTCTTGTACTATATAAAAAACCTTTTGGTTGGAAATTTGTACGTACTGCATATATGATACCAAATATTATATCAAATGCAGCTATTGCGATGATATTTTTAAATATTTTTAATCCAACATTTGGTGTTTTAAATTCTATCTTAAAAGCTATTGGTCTTGAAAGTTTAACAAGAAACTGGCTTTTTCAAAATGAAACTGCCTTCATAAGTATATCTTTTATATGGATATTATTTGCAGGATATACAACTACTCTCATTTTATCAGAGGCTCTAAGCCTAGATACTTCTGTAATTGAAGCTACAAAAATAGATGGTGCAACAAATTTTCAAACAGATATTTTTGTTATTATTCCACTTCTACGTCGAATGATTGGTACAACAATGATAATGGCAGCTTCTTATATGCTACAGATGTTTGACCTAATTTATATCACAACAAAAGGTGGGCCTGGTACAAGCACAACCAACCTACCTTTATTACTTTATGGTGTTTCCACATCTGAAAATAATTATGGATATGCAAATACAATTGGTGTTATCATTATTCTATTAGGTTTGATTTGCATGTTAATTATAACTAAATTTTTCAAAATGAACAAAACTGATTATTAAGGGGAATATAATAGATGAAAGACAAAATATTATCGTTATTAAAATATATATTTATGGTCGTTTGTTCTGCTATTGCATTCTTCCCTATTATTTGGGTTATCATGTCATCATTCAAATCAAATGCAGAAATCTTATCGAATGGACTAAATCTCCCGTCAACATTTGATTTTGATGGATATAAAGCAGCATTAACAATCTCACCAATACTCAAGTTTTTCTTTAATAGTATTATTGTAGCAAGTATAGCAAGTATACTAAATGTATTCATTTTAGCTATGGCAGGATATGTTTTTGCAAGGGTGAATTTTAGATTTAAAAATACGATTTATATTATTTTATCTCTAAGTCTAGTAATCCCTATGACAGCATTATTTCAACCCGTATATTCTGTCATAAGTGTATTAAATTTAGATAATACAAGGGCAGGATTAATACTTGTTTATACAGCTATTAATATGCCAATGTCACTACTTGTTTTAAGAAGTTCTTTTTCTTCTATCCCAAGAAGCTTAGAAGAAGCCGCATACATAGATGGAGCAGGATTTTTTAGAACATTTATACAAGTCATGATGCCATGTGCAAAGGGAGGTCTTGCCAGTGCTGGTGTACTTACATTTTTAAATTCTTGGAATGAATTTATCTTTGTACTAATCTTGACAAAATCTAGTGATGTTCGTACACTGCCACTTGCACTTAGCTACTTTACATCGCAATTTAGCTTTAATTATACAGCTATGTTTGCAGCTATTACCATGTCTGTACTACCTAGTATAATAGTATTTGTTATATTCCAAGAACAAATTGTATCAAGTCTAACAACAGGAGCAGTTAAGGAATAAAAATTTTAATAGATGATATATTATTTACAAAGTAATTCCTTTAATATTTAATCAGTAAATTAATTATTAAAGAAGAATATATTTAAAAATCTTGCTATTCTTATTGTAGACTTTTTTGATATATATGTTAAAGTTATCTAGTTAATAATCTTAATTAGAGGTGTAAAATTTATGGAAAACAAAATTAATGTTTCTAGTGTAATGGAAGGTGAAAAGACTTGTACTGCATGTGGTGAAAAAATAAAGCAAGCTGCTGAAATATGCCCAAAATGTGGTGTTAAACAAGAAATCGTAGCAAAATCTTTATTGAATACTATACTACTTGGGTATTTTTTGAGTGCATTTGGAGCACATAACTTCTATATCAATAGAACTAAAAAGGGCATTTTATCTGTAATACTTTGTTGGACTGGTATTCCTACTATACTTTCACTACTTGATGTTATGAGTCTTACTAAACTCGACGTACAAGCAGCTAATACTAAATACAGCCAAAAATTTATTGATTGTGAAAAAATTGTAAAGACAGTATTTTTTATACTTTCTATAGTTGCATTAGTTGGTTTTGCTTTGAGTATTGTAGGTGGTATTATCGGTGGAATCGTTGGTGCTCTTGCTAGTTAAATATTTGTATAAATTAGAAATCTTAATAAAAGGTTAAGTATTTTTTAAAAATGTGCCATTTAATTTCTTAGTTAAATGGTACATTTTTCTATTTTTTGAGGTATAAAAATTATGGAAAATAGTACTAACAATTCTATGGTAGTTTCATCAGATGAAAAATTTTGTCATTCATGTGGTGAGAAAATAAAAAGCATGGCTGAAATATGCCCAAAATGTGGCGTTAGACAAATGGCAACAACAACTGCAAATAGCGAAGAAAAATCTCTATTAGTTACTATATTGCTTGCCTACTTCTTAGGCTCATTTGGTGGGCATAACTTTTATATTGATAGAACTACAAAGGGAGTTCTATCTGTGGTGTTTTTTATGACATGTGTTCCTGCGATACTTTCATTACTTGATATTCTAAGTATGACTAGGCTAAATATACAGGCACTCAATACTAAATATAATCAAAAATTTACTGACTGTGAAAAAGGTGTAAAGACACTATTTTTTGTACTTAGTGTAATTGCCCTTATTGCTATTCCTATCATAATTCTTTCTTATGGAATTTTATTCATTGTTGCGATTGTGAGCGGTGCTTTTTCTTCATACGTCTAGAAAATAAAGATCAAATATAAATACAGGTTATATAAATCAATCTATGCAGAATAAGAAGAAATGTGTATCATGTAGCAATATTATGGATATAAGTGCTAGAGTATGCCCACTTTGTAATATAAAACAACCTAATATAGATTTGACTATTACAACAGCAGTAGAAACTATAAATACAGACGGCTATAAATATTGTTTTGCATGTGGCACTAAAATAAAAAGTATGGCTGAAATGTGTCCTAGCTGCACTGCAATGCAACCAATGCCAAAAGCAAATGTGGCTCAAAGTACAAGATCAAGGTCTACAGCAGCACTGTTTGCAATACTTTTGGGTATTTATGGTGCTCAACGATTCTATTTAGATAAAATTACTTCTGGTATATTTTATGTGGTATTTAGCTGGACATACATACCGTTTTTCATTTCTCTTGTAGAAGCTATGATAATAGTTCACTCCAAAGATGATACTTTCAATAAAAAATACAATGCAAATAATAAATTTAAAATAACCCCATGTAGTTTTGGTGTAAAAGTTTTTGTTACAATTGCCTTTATCTTCATTGTATTGGGACTAGTATTCATAATATTTGCTCTTCTTATATCTTTTAGGCAAGGACCACAGGGGTTAGATTATATGATTGAAGATATTAAAGATTTTTTTCTTTACTATACAATCTAATTAATAAAAACACGCCATTTTAATTCATATCATTATTGAGTCTACTTATATTTTTTCTAATATCAAGATCATTTGGTGATAATTCTCGAGCCTTATAAAAATCTTTTTTAGCATTATCAAATGAACCAAGTTTTGCATATATAACACCTCTATTATTATACAAAAAACTGTCATTAGGATTGAGTCTTATAGCACTTGTATAATGTATTATAGATTTTTCATATAGAGGTTTTTTGGAATTATTATCAGTAAGACTTGCTGCCATACGTGAATATGTTAATCCCATATTATAATATGAGTTTACAGTTGGATTTAATTCTATACTCCGTGTATAAAAGTTTATGGCATTTTGATACTCATTATTTAGAAGAGATAAATTTCCTTCTGTATAAAGTGTAAATGCATCTTGCAAAATATTATAATTATCTCCACTAGACCTATTTTGACTAGATATTTTTCTAGGAGCTTGGCTTATAACATTAGGATTGCCCTCTAATATAATTATAGCATCATCTTCTAACTTAACTAAATCATAATCTTCATTATTTTTTTTATTAGCATATGAACATACATATGAAAACATTATAATTAAACTGCATAAAAGTATCTTTATTTTCACAACTTTCTCCTAATTGAAATGTATTTTTCTATATTTACTTATCTTCTTTTATTTTTCTATTTCTAATACCGACTGTCTTTGTAGATAGTGTAAATAGATTAATAAAGCCTCCGGCGTCGCTATGGTCATAATCATCATCTTTACCAAATGTAGCTAGACTATCATCATAAAGAGAGTATTTACTTTCTCTACCAACGATACTCATATTGCCTTTATATAATTTAAGTTTTACATTTCCAGATACATATTGCTGGCTTTCTTCAACAAATGCATCAAGGGCATATTTTAATGGGCTATACCAAAGTCCATAATAAACAATCTCTGCATATTTTTCTGATATCAAACTTTTATAATGTGCTAAATCTCTTTCAACAGTAAATGCTTCTAATGCTTTATGTGCCTCAATAAGTATAGTACCACCTGGAGTTTCATATACACAGCGACATTTAATACCAACAAGCCTATTTTCTATCATATCAACTCGACCGATAGAATTACGACCACCTATTTCATTTAGAAGCTCAAACAAACTAACACTATCCATATTTTTGCCATTGATAGCAATTGGTATTCCACTTTTAAATTTAATATCAACATATTCAGGTTTATCTGGGGCTTTCTCTGGGCTAACACTCAATAAAAACATATCTTCATTTGGTTCATAACATGGGTCTTCGAGAACACCACCCTCATAACTTATATGTAAAATATTTCTATCTGTAGAATATGGTTTACTTTTTGTAACAGGTATTGGGATATTATTTTTTTCAGCATAATCAATTAAATCTTCTCTGCTGCTCATATCCCATTCTCGCCAAGGGGCAATAATTTTTAAATGAGGGGCAAGGCTTTTTACTGTAGCCTCAAAACGTACTTGGTCATTACCTTTTCCAGTAGAGCCATGAGCGATAGCATCAGCTCCTTCTAATTCTGCAATCTCAACAAGACGCTTTGCAATTACAGGACGTGCTATTGAAGTACCAAGTAAATAATAGTCTTCATATATGGCATTTGCTTTTATGCATGGAAAAATAAAGTCATCAATAAATTCTTTACGTAAATCTTCAATATATACTTTTGAAGCACCAGTTTTCATTGCTTTTTCTTCAAGCCCATCAAGCTCAGAGCCCTGTCCAACATCAGCACAATACGCTATTACTTCCGCATTATATTTTTCTTTAACCCATTTTAATATTATAGATGTGTCTAACCCACCGCTATAAGCTAATACTATTTTCATTTATGTCCCTCACTAGAATATTATTTGTTATCATAACATTTCGGGAATATTGAATTATTTCATAGTATTTTTTTTAAAATATTAAATACTATGTAAAATAAATAAGGGCAATTATTAAATAAATAATAAAAGCCCTTATTTTAATTTTTATTAAAAATAATATTTTAAATATTGTTTCTACACATGATTATCATTTTTTTGATGTAAGTACCTCTTGTGCACTTTCAGCATCTTTCGTATCATAATCTTTCAAAGGGAATTTATTTCTTATACCAGAATAAGCTACGGGCACAATTATAAGTGTAAATACTGTTGATACGCTAAGTCCACCCACAACAGCGATAGAAAGTGGTCCATAAAGTTCACCACCACTTGAAATACCTAATGCCATAGGAAGTAAGCCTACAACTGTGGTAAGCGTTGTCATCATAACAGGTCTAAGCCTCCTAGGGCCTGCCTCTAATGCAGACTGGTCGGGTGGCAGTTTCTTGGTATGCATCAGTTGATTCATATAATCGATAAGTACAATACCATTATTGATTACAATACCAACTAATACTATAATACCTATACCACTTACAACACTCAATGTATTTCCTGTTAGAAATAATGCAAGTAAAGTACCAACCGCACCATATGGAACGGAAAACATAATTATAAATGGGGCTAATAAGGATTCAAATTGGCTTGCCATAATAGCATAAACCAATACAAATGCCAGCAAAAATGCTTGAATCAACTGCTTAAATGAATCTTGCATATCCTCATATGAGCCTGTATATGATATAATAAAATCACTTGGTACAAAAACCTTTGTAGCTATAGCCTCTTGTATATCAACCATGACTTTATCAATAGATCTATTAAATACAGTCGCCCCCACTGTTGTTGTACGCATATTGTTTTTTCTATCAATTGATGTTGGGCTATAAGTTTTTGTAAACATAGCTACAGAAGATAATGGTATCATTTCGCCTGTGGGAGTAGGTATCATCATCCTCATAACATCTTCAACATTAGCCCTATCACTCTCTTGAAGCCTTACAAATATATCTATATCATCAGAGAAGCCTGTTGGTAGCATAGTAGAACTATCTGTACCACCAAATGCTGTTTTTATGGCATTAGCAATTGTTGCTGTGTTTAAGCCCATTTTTGCTGCTTTATCTCTATTTATAGATACAGATATTTCAGGTAAATTATCATCTTTTGCTATTTCAGGGTCACGAATACCTTCGATATCTCTAATAGCAGTTATTATATTATTGCCAAGCTCACTAGCTTTATCTAAATCTTCACCGCTTATTTCTATTTCTATGGTATCACTACCACCCATAGCACCACCACCACCAGAATCAGAACGAACATTAATTTCAGCAGGATATGCTTTCATTTTTGCCCTAACAGCTTCCATATATAATTGGACGGGTTCATCCCTTTCAGATCTATCTACAATAGAAACTCGTATTCTTGCCCTATTGTCAACACTTGCACCACCCCAGCCTCGCCCTGTACGTACTTCAGATGTTACATAATCTAGATGGTCTGGATTTATAGTATTTATAGCATAAGTAATATCTTCTTCAATCTGTTTTACCATAGAATCTGTATATTCAATTCTTGTTCCAACAGGGAAATTAATACTAACACTAAATTCACCTTCATCTGTAGTAGGATATCCTTCTTTACCAATAAATATTATCATAACAGTTATTAATGCAATAACGATACCTAATGAAGAAAATATAAGTAGACCTTTATGTTTTATCGCTTTTCGTAATACATTTTCATAAAATTTATCTAATGCATTTAAGCCTTTATTTGCAAAGTCTTCTAGTGGTTTTAAAAATTTATTATGTGAATCAGAAATCATCCTAGCACTAAGCACAGGTACTATTGTTACAGCCACCACAAGTGAAGTCAATAAAGATATAGTTACAGTTAATGCCAAATCCTTAAATATAGCACCCTCCATACCTTCTAGAAATAAAAATGGCAAAAATACGGCAACCGTTGTAAATGTTGATGCCGATATTGCCGTTGCAACCTCACTACTACCTTCAATAGCGGCGGAATATTTACCTTTACCATTTTGCCGGTGATAAAATATATTTTCTAAGACAACAATGGAACTATCCACCATCATGCCTATTCCAAGTGAAAGACCTGCTAATGAAATAATATTTAATGTTATTCCCATAAAATACATTAATGTAAATGTTGTAATAATTGATAACGGGATTGATATAGCAATAATACCAACTGTACGGAAATTCCATAGATATATCATGAGTATTACAATTGCAACTATTGCCCCTTGAAATGCTGTTGTAGCCACTCCGCTAATAGATTCTTCTATATAATCAGCTGTATTAAAAATAATCTCAAACTTCAAACCAGGTGGTAATGTTTTCTCTAGCTCTTCAAGCCTCTCCAAAACACCATTAGCAACACTTACAGTATTTTTGCCAGATTCTTTATTTATCCACATCATAATACCAGGCTCTTGATTAATACGTACTATCGTAGAACTGTCATCATAACCATAAGATATATTAGCCACATCTCTAAGCCTGATTGGTACTCCATTTTTTACAGTTACAACAATATTTTCCATATCTTCTAGGGTCAAAAATTCACCTGTTGTTCTAAGTATATATTTATAGACACCCTCGTATGTTTCACCACCAGCAATATTTTGGTTTTCTGTATATAACATACTTACTATGGTATTTATATCGAGTCCATATGCTTGAAGCCTATTGAGATAAACTTCAACATTAACCTGTGTCTCAAGTCCACCTAATACACTTGCTTGTCCAACACCATCAACTTGCTCTATTTTTTTTATAATTTGACTATCCGCAAGGTTAAACAAAGCAGCAAGGTCATCACTTCCTGATAAACTTATACCCATAACAGGTATCATAGATGTAGAAAATTTAAATATCGCAGGGGAATCGGCATCATCTGGTAAAGCACTTCTTACTCTGTCAACAGCCTCTCGTATATCACTTGTAGCATCAGCTAAATCGACACCCCAATCAAATTCTACAGAAACCCTTGAGTTTTCTTCAGCAGATGTAGATGTAATATCACTTACACCACTTACACTAGATACAGCAGCTTCGATAAGCCTTGTAACAGATTTTTCAACCTCTTCAGGACCAGCCCCTGTATATTCTGTAGAAATACTAATAACAGGGAATTCTATATCGGGATAAAAATCTACGGCTAATCGGGATAAACTGATACCACCAACAATAATTATAGCAACTACAACCATTAATACAGTAATAGGGCGTTTTACACATTTATTTATAAGAGCATACATTTACTTTACTTCCTCCTGTTTTAAAACAGATAGATGGCGTTAAAAAATTAGTTTTATCAATTTGAATCACTGTTTCGTATTGGTATGATAGGAGAACCATCTTTTAAAAACTCACGCCCAAAAACTACAATCTCCTCATCCTCTGTAACACCACTACTTATTGCAATCTTATCTCTTGAAGTAAATAAAATTTGTACTTCTTTCATTTTTGCATTAGATGTATTTTGATTTTTGACATCTTTATTATCTTTACTTTTTTTATCATCATTATCTTTTTTGATAGTTATATCTATAGGGACATCATTGCCGACTACAATATATACATAATCTTTTTCATCTTCAGTAAATACAGCACTACTTGGAACAATTAATGCATTATCTTCTGATCGAGTAAGTATAGATACATCAGAGAACATGCCGGGTAATAGTAAATTATCTTTATTATTAATTAAAGCCTTTACAAGTAAAGTTCTTGTTTGTGGGTTTACAGCAAGGTCTTTTTTTGTAACATTCGCCTCAAATTCCATTCCAATTGATGAAGGAACGCTTATTTTAACCTTTTGTCCTACTTTTATATCATTTACAGAAGGCTCGGGTACATATATCTCTAATTCAAGCTCTCCAATGTCTGCAACTGTGGCTATAGTTTCTCCCGCTGCAACAGACTGACCAATCTTTGACATAGTTGTAGTTACATAGCCCGCTATAGGAGTCCTTGCAGGTGCATATTCATAGTTTGCCCCTATAACAAATCTATCTATCAAAGCTATTGTTTGTCCCCTCCCGACAATGCTACCCTCATATTTTAGTATCCGTATAACTTTGCCTGGGACATCTGATGATATATTCACTTCTTTTGGTGCAACTATCTCAGCCGACAAATCAAGATATTGTTCAAGACGTCCTTTTGATGGCTTTTCTACTAATACACTTATAGGAGATATAGGCGCTTTGCCTGCTTCTTTCTTTTTGCATGATACAAAAAATGCAATTATTGTAGATAAAAATAGTATCAAATAAACTTTATTTTTCATGATTAATTTCCTTATAAAAAACTAGTTAATTAAAATATTACATACCAAGTAGCTTTAATAATTGAAGGCCACTTGAATAGTAATCGTATATTGCCTGTAAATAATTAATTTGAGCCTGTTCATAAGCTATTTGCGAATCGCTTAATTCTGTTAAGCTTAATGTTCCCGCATTATATTGTCTAGATGCCATCCCATATGCATGCAATGCTGTCGCTGTATTTTCCTTTTGTGATTCTAATGATGCCTCTTGAGATACTATTGTATTTATTAAACTACGACCTTGAACCTCTATATTATCTCTAAGATTTTTATATGAATACTCTGCTTTTTGCTTGCTAAGTTTTGCTTCTTTTGCCTGTTGTGCGGGTCGTGATATTGGAATTAAACTATCTAACTGATATGTAATCCGAACACCTACTTGCCAACCCATCTGCCATTCTCTATTCAAAGAGGCGGGGCTTGTTGCTGTTGGGGCACTTATAATATCTTTATAATCTGTAGTAATCCCTCCCGTTGCTGTTATCATCGGGAAATAGTAGGAATTAGCAGCCTTTCTTGTATATTCAAGGGATTGTAGCATATATTCCATATTTCTTATATCATAGCTATTTTGCATTATAGTTTGTATTAGTGCATCCTCATTAAGTGGTGGCAAGCCAATATCTAGTGCATCTTCAATATTACCAACTAGACTTATATCTGAAACTCTATTTTCAAGCCCAATATTTTTTATAAATTGCATCTTAGCTATATAGTAGCTATTACTTAATGATATTAGCATAGGTTTATTATTTTCATATTGAACCTTTACTGTCAGATATTCATATTCACTTATAATACCATTTCTATATTTTGTGAATGAATCGTCAAGCCTTTGCTTTAATATTTTATCTGAATTAAAAAATACCCTATAATTTTCTTGAAGTAAAAATATATTATAAAAATCCATTCTTGTATTTAATACAACATTTTTTTCATTATCGAGATATGTATTTTTGGTCATATCCAAGTTGATTTCACTTATTTTATTATTATTCCAAAACCTTAGCCCATTAAAAAGTACCCTTGATATGTTAGCACTTCCCCCCCATTTATCTGGATTTCCTGTTAGCCCATATATAGAAGAACTGCCACCCTCTGCTGTTTTTTGGTCTAAATAGTTAAAATATCCATCTAGAGATAAAGTAGGCATATACAAATCAGATGTAGTTTGCCATTTTCTTGCCCGAGCGATTTCATAATCAAATTGACTTTCGATAAGCCTTATATCATTTCTTCTCGCATAGTCTATTGCATCATTTATATCTAGTGATAATACTTCATTTGTATTAGTTCCATCTATTGTTGTCATGCTATCTATATTATTCGTATTTATAGTAGATGTATCAATAACATCGCTCTGCCCATAAACAAATGGGGATAATAACATACAAAATATAACAATATTAATTCTAATATCAAACATATATTCCTCACCTATTTTCATTATTTTTCTATTTAGCATATTTTTTTAGTATATCTTCTGAAATACCAATAGCCCTAAATATAAATTTTTTCATTTCTAATTCACCATTGTTTATAATATTTGATGGATTTTCTTGCAAATGTTCTAAAAATGAAATATGAACACAATATGAGCCTATTAAAATATTTATGCATTCACTTATAACAGGTTCATCAATATCTATATTACTTTTTTCTGTACATTTTAACATAATAGGAAGCAGTATATCAGTGACATATAATCGTCCCATATCCATAATATACTTTATAAAACTACAATCATCAAATGCTTCTTTAGCATAAATAGAAGACATTTCTATTGCAACACTTTTTCTAATATTAGAGAAAGACTTTGATATATTTATAAACTCTGATATATAATAATTTAATGCCTCATAACAGTTTTCTATCTCTGAAGATTTCTTTAATATGTTAAAATTTTGATGAATAGAAAATGCAAATGTATAATATAGTAAGTTAGATTTATTACCAAAATGTCTATAGATAGTCCCTTTGCCTATTCCAATCTCTTTTGCTATACTCTCAACACTTGATTTATAATATCCATATTCTCTAAAATATTTGGATGATATATCTAATATACTATACTCTAAATCAGTAAGAGATGAAACCTTTTTTAATAGCAAATTTTCCATACTAGATTATATTATCCATAACATATTTTCATAAGTAATCATAAAACGGACGGACTAGTCCGTCCGTAGAATACTATAACGCAAATAAATAAATGTCAAATTCAATTCTCATAATGATTGTCTAAAGCACAACATATACTACTATTTTTATTGCTGAAATCTTAGTAATAAAATAAATAAGCATTCCTATTATAATTAAATTATAAAAGATATCTATTAGATTAATTAAGAAATTTTTATTTTAATTATTTTATAAATTTCAAGAAATTCTTCTTTTATATAAGAAAATATATAAGGTATATTAGATTTTATACAAATAAACTCCATAAGCATTTTTACCACTATGAGGGTTTAACCCTGCAACAGCTATTTTAGGGTTTGAAATTCCTAAATTTAAACATATATTTTGAGCTATATTAACAACTTTTATAATATGATCTTTTTGACCAAATCACAAGCTTTGCATAAAGAGACATGAGTTGATACATAAACTACTATTAAATTTTCATATACGAGCATCATTGTATATTTCTTAGTTTTAGTTATGTCCGCATAAATTTCAGTATGGCCAGAATATTTATAACCTGCTTTATTAATAGATTCCTTACTTATAGCATTAGTGACTGTAGCATCAACAATGCCATCTGTATTAGTTTTTCTACATATCTAAACGATACTTCTCCTGCTTCTTTAGAGAGGGTACCCATTTCTAAATTATCCAATGACAGTGTTTCTAAATCAATGACATCGATGCAACCATAAGTAAACTTTGCCTCATCTATATTTTTTATAGAATTTATATCTACTTCAGATTCAATAAAATATTTAATTTTTCTAATATTTTAACATTACCTATAACTAATGGGTTACATTTTTTATAGATGTCTTTATTTGTTAAAGCTTTAATAGTAATTTAAGTGCCAATACTACTTGGCTCGCCCATAGTTATTGCTATTATTTTTTTATTCATATTTATTTCATACCTTTATTTTTATTTTCTTCAATAACCATCTTTATAGCATTTACTCCTTCTTCTGGTATTTTACAAATAATAATTCTAAAGACTTTTTACAATTGTATTAGGATTGCCATATTTGAAGCATGCTCTAAAACTTTGAATACTATCTTGATATTGTTAAGTTTCTTCAATATTCCCTTCTATAAATTTATTATAAATAGAAGTCATAGTATGAGGATAAATATTTGCACCGCCAGCAACACCACCATGTCCCCCTGCTTGTAATCTTTTTAAAATAAGAGCATCATTACCTGAAAGAACAGCAAAATCTTTTCTATCTTTTATGCACTCGATATATTGCAACATATTATCATAATCACCACTAGAATCTTTTATCCCAACAATATTATCTATTTTGTAAAGTTTTTTTTAATGCATTAACTTCTATTTTATTTGTAATTATAGATGGGATATTATAAAGCACTATTGGTAAATCTATTTTTTTTGATATTTCTTTATAATGAGAATATAATTCTTCTTTAGAATCTGCTGCAAACCATGGAACAATAATAGATAGTACATCTGCCCCAATAAATTTTGCAATTAAAGACTGGTTTATCGTTTCTTTTGTACTAATACAACAAACTCCAGCATAAATAGGAACTCGCCCATTTGCTTGACTTAAAATAGTTTCTAACACTTCTTTTTTTTCAGAATAACTTAGAATATATACTCCCCATTTGTTCCAATACAAAAAAGCCCATGAACACCATTTCCTATTTGTCTATCTACTTGATTTCTTAATTCATTAAAATTAATACTTTAATCTTCATCTATAGGGCTAATAAGTGCTAGTATAATACCTTTTACATCTAACATAACTCTATCTCCTAGTTTTAAAATATTTCACAATAAATTGACTTTACATCTTCCAGAGTAAGCTCAATAATATTATTATCTAATAATCTTTTCATATCTAATGCCTCTTTGACTAATGTATCTAAGTCATCTTTTTGCACACTGGAATGGCAAGGCTTTTTAGCACAAAAAATATTCGTCCACAACTAGCCACTTCCTCTAACATCCATATTTTCTAACATGTCACCTAATACTGTAACGGAGCAACATAATTAAGAGGACTATGAAGCCTCTTCGAATTATACCAATTGATATACTCAGTAAGTTCTCTTGGATAGGCTATACTAATTAGGACAAAAAATATTCGACCATAATTTAATATTA